>DKAI01000124.1 GCA_002450755.1 Deltaproteobacteria bacterium UBA6930 | reverse complement strand
ACAGTTCGTTCTGATTTGAAGCTAATCGATCGGGTTTATAAAGCTGGTTACGGAGTCGAGCATTTTCTGGAGTGGAACGATACGAAAGACCGAATTGCGGCCTTCCTGCGGCTATACCTTCCATTGGAGACCCCCCCTATCTCAGAGCTGGCCGGTTCGGCAATCATCAGAGAAGTTCATGTTTATGGTAGGTCAACGGCATTGGGAGATCGGTCAGAAAATTCTGTTCAACATGCAGGGTTGGGGCGTGAACTCGTAAAGCGTGCGGAAGAGATTAGCCTCCAAAATGGCTTTTTCTCCCTTGCGGTCATCTCCGCTGTCGGCACGCGGAAATATTATGAATCCCTGGGTTTCAAAAAAGGAATGCTTTATCAATTTTTAGATCTTAAACAGGACTGTTAGGCGAATTTCCGAAGTCTAGTGACTCCTTTGAGAATCCTAAATCAATGAAAATTTTATCTCCCTCAGAAAATTCTTTCTCAAGTAGGCGCTTTGAGAGAGGATCTATCAGAAATTTCTGCAGAGCTCTCTTTAAGGGTCGGGCACCGAGTGCGGAATCGTGACCTTTCTCGAGGATGAGTTCTCGCCCGTTTGAGCTTATTTCAAACTCTATACCGCGGTTGCGTAGAAGTTCGCGAACCCTCTCGAGCTGGACATTAATTATTGAGTCTAAATGCTCTCGAGTGAGCTTTCCGAATACTACGATATCATCAATACGATTTAGAAATTCGGGCTTAAAATGAGCTTTCAGAGAATCGGTCACTCTTTTTTCTATCAGATCTTCTTGGTCATCTTCTAGGTCCAGAATTAGTTCACTACCGATGTTAGATGTCATCATTAGCACTGAGTTTCGGAAGTCGACAGTTCGCCCTTGCCCATCAGTAAGTCGCCCATCATCAAGTATCTGCAAAAGTGCATTAAAAATTTCAGGGTGAGCCTTTTCGATCTCATCAAACAAAATTACCGAATAAGGTTTTCTTCGAACTGCTTCGGTGAGACTTCCTCCTTCTTGATATCCAACGTAGCCGGGAGGGGCGCCAATTAGCCTGGAAAGGGAATGTTTCTCCATATATTCGCTCATATCGATTCGAATCATGGATTGTTCGTCTTCGAATAAGAAGTCAGTGAGAGCACGGGCGGTCTCTGTTTTCCCTACTCCGGTGGGACCTAAAAGCATAAAGGAACCGATGGGTCTATTAGGATCCTGAAGCCCGGCGCGGGAGCGACGGACCGCGTCAGAAACTGCTTGTAAGGCCTTATCTTGCCCGATTACTCGACGCGCGAGTTCGGTTTCCATTTTAAGGAGTTTTTCGGTTTCGGACTGCATCATTTTTGCTACCGGAATGCCAGTCCACTTAGATACAATTTCTGCGATCTCTTCAGGAGTGACTTCTTCTGATAGAAGGGAGCCTCCCTTGAGAAGTGAATCTAAGAAGTTCTGCTCTTTTTCGAGTTCACCTTGAAGTTTCACGAGCAACCCGTACTGGATTTCGGCAGCTCTTTCTAGATCGCCCTTTCTTCTAGCGCGATCCAGCTCCGATGTGAGCTCCTCTCTTTCCTTTTTGTATCTGCGGACGTTCGAGATAGTTTCTTTTTCCTTACTCCATCTCATACTCAAGTCGTCGGAAGTGTTGGATACTTCTCTCAGGTCGGATTCGATCTGATCAAGGCGATCCTTACTCTCCTTATCGGTTTCTTTTTTCAGTGCTTCTTTTTCGATCTCGAGCTGGGTTCTCTTTCTGTTCATTACATCTAATTCTTCAGGAACAGAATCAATTTGCACTCTTACTCGGCTAGCTGCCTCGTCGACTAAATCGATTGCCTTGTCGGGCAAAAATCGATCACTTATGTACCGTCCAGATAGATTGGCGGCTGCGACCAAAGCGCTATCGTGGATCCTCACCCCATGATGGACCTCGTATCTCTCCCGAAGGCCACGTAAGATCGAGATGCTATCCGTGACAGAAGGCTCTTCTACTAGGACAGGTTGAAATCGTCTTTCTAATGCGGGGTCCTTTTCCACATGCTTTCTATATTCTTCGATAGTCGTTGCACCAACGCAACGCAGGAGACCCTTTGCGAGTGCCGGCTTTAGAAGGTTAGCTGCGTCTGCTGCTCCTTCGGCTGCCCCTGCGCCTACAATGGTGTGCAGCTCGTCAATGAAAAGAATCACTTGCCCCTTGGATTGGCTTACTTCTGCCAAAACGGCCTTCAGGCGATCCTCAAACTCTCCTCGATATTTCGCTCCAGCTATAAGGGCGCCGATATCAAGTGAGATAACTCGTCTTTCTAAAAGATTTTCAGGGACATCGCCTGCCACCACTCTTTGGGCAAGACCTTCTGCGATGGCGGTTTTGCCGACACCAGGTTCTCCAATCAAAACAGGATTGTTTTTCGTTCTTCGCGACAGTACTTGGATGACTCGCCGAATTTCTTCGTCCCGTCCAATGACAGGGTCTAACAATCCTCTCCTGGCTGAGGAGGTAATGTCACGTCCGAACTTTCCCAAAGCCTGGTATTTACTTTCTGGGTCTCGATCGGTGATTCTCTCCGGTCCTCGAATTGTGTTAATTGAATCTTCGAGTTTCTCGTAGTTTATTTTCCAATCACCTAGCAGCTCGGCTACCTGGCTTTGATCCTGGCTGTAGAGAGCTATTAAGAGGTGTTCTGTCGAAATGAATTCGTCTGAACGTTTTGAGGCTTCATACAAAGCCATCTTGAATGTTTGTGCAAGTTCTCCGGAAACTGTTAGAGAAACATCTCCTGTTACTCTCGGATAGGATTCGATTATTTTCTCCGCTTTCCCCTGTACAGTAGCTATGGAAACGTTGAGAGAATCTAGAATTGGTTTCGTGGTCCCCTCTGGTTGGATCAAAAGAGAATGGAAAAGGTGTATCGGAGTGATTTCGCTGTTTCCGCGCGTCAAAGCGATGTTCTGCGCTTGCGAAAAGGCTTCTTGGCTCTTAATGGTGAGGTTTTCTAATTGCATAACGAAAACGTATGTACGGTTTAGCCGATTTCAAGGCACACAGAAGAGTTACCTTAAATGCCTAAGGAATATAGCATTTTAAAAAGGGAGCTATCGATTGACAAAAACCTATGAGGAATTGAACTAACGAGAATTCTAAGGTTTATGTATCTTGCATTCCTATGAGTAAGGTCAATCGGCGACAAGCACAGAAGAAGATTAAGGATCTTACGAAAGATCTTAACCGCCATTCTCGTTTATATTATTTGGATGATAGCCCCGAGATATCGGATGCAGAATACGATCGCCTTTTCAGGGAGCTGTTAGACATAGAGAGCCAGTTTCCCGATTTATGTCTCAATGATTCGCCAACCCTACGAGTAGGTGCTTCACCCGAGAATGGGTTCGATACCGTAAGGCGGCAAATACCGATGTTGTCCCTAGACAATGCAAAGAATGCTGACGAAATGCGTTCTTTCGATGAGCGGATCCGAAGAAATTTAGATCGTGATCACTCAATTGTTCTCATGGGTGAACCTAAGCTCGATGGCGCAGGAGTAGAGTTGATATATGTGGAAGGAAGTTTCGAGATCGGATCTACTCGTGGTGATGGGCGAGTCGGGGAAAATGTTACTTCAAATCTCATAAACATTTTATCGATCCCTCTAGTCCTCGATGGTCCAGCTCCGTCTCGCCTCGCCGTCCGCGGCGAAGTGATTTTGCCGCTTCGAGCCTTTGATCGTCTGAACTCTATTAGGGAAAAAAAAGGTAAAGATGCTTTTGTTAATCCGCGGAATGCGGCAGCGGGGGCTCTGCGGATGTTAAATGATATAGATCGCGATCGACTTCGCTCTCTTGAGTTCCATGCGTACGGACTCGGAGAAGGTTTGCCCGAACAAATAGTCGATCAGCAAGGTCTACTAGAGCAGTTGGCCCTATGGGGTTTTAAAACTAGTCCTGGTTACGCTCTATGTAAGAATGTCGAAGAAGCTATTCAATACCATAAAGCTCGAGAAAAAGAACGAGGAGAGCTTGGATACGAAATCGATGGAAGCGTGTTCAAGGTCAATGAGTTTCGGTTGCAGCGAGATTTGGGAGAGCTTTCGCGCATGCCCCGCTGGGCGATAGCGTTTAAATTTCAACCTCAACAGGAAACTACAATCGTCGAAGATATATTCGTTAGTGTAGGCCGAACGGGAGCCCTGACCCCAGTTGCTAGACTCCGTCCCATATTCGTTGGGGGAGTCACGATCTCGAATGCATCTCTCCATAATCAAGATGAAATAGACCGAAAAGATATACGAATCGGTGACACGGTAGTCGTACAGCGGGCAGGTGACGTAATTCCTCAAATCGTTTCAGTTTTAAAGGCGAAACGAGAAAAGGGTACGACACGATATAAGCTGCCAACGTCCTGCCCGAGCTGCGGGAGCGATGTTGTTCGTTCCGATGAAGAGGCTGTAGTTCGCTGTGTAAATATTGAATGTTCGGCTCAGTTAAAGAATAATATTCTTCATTTAGCCGGTCGTGCAGCCCTGGATATCGAAGGCCTTGGGGAAAAACTTGTCGACCAACTTATTTCAAAAGGGCTGGTAGCCAAACTTTCAGACGTATTTGCTTTGGATGTTGATGCGTTAGAGGGTCTCCCTCGGATGGGGCGAAAAAGCGCTGGTAACCTGTTCGCATCGTTAAGTAGATCAAAGAAGACTACATTTGCTCGTTTCATATCTAGCCTCGGTATTTCTGATGTAGGAGAGGGAGTTGCGCAGATTCTTGCGAATAAATTCGAAGACTTAAGTTTGTTAATAGATGCTGACCTAGACTCGTTGATTCAGATAGATGGGATTGGTCGGACTATTGCCGAAAGCGTCAGAAATTTTTTTAGAAATCCACGGAATTTAAAAGAAGTGGAAAAACTCCGGGAACTTGGAATCCAATGGGAAGAAGGTGTCGAAACGCAGAAATCTCCCAAAAAGCAAACTTTAAAAGGACAAATTTTTGTTTTGACGGGTAGTTTTGATGGGATATCTCGTAATGAGCTGAAAGTTTTTATTGAAGAAAGGGGTGGTAAAGTCACTTCGAGCGTGTCAAAGAAAACTGACTTCCTCGTAGCTGGAGATTCTCCAGGTCAAAAGCTAAAGAAATCTGAGGAACTCGGCATTAGGGTCATTGGTCAAGAAGCTTTGCTTCTATTGGCTGATCCTTAGTTCTTTTTCTTAAGCGCTACAAAAATTTCCGCCTCCCCTCGGCGGACTAAGAGAAGCGTTCCTTTGGGTGAGTTTCTGGTAGCTTCGTTAAACGCCTTGACGCTCGGTACAGGCTTTTGATTTACCTCTAAGATAACGTCGCCTCGGCGAAGTTTTGCAATGGAGGCTGGGCTCTCGGGTTCGACCTGTCTTACGAGAACTCCCTTCGAGTTTTCGAGGCCAAGTTGCTCAGCAGTTCGTTCATCCAACAGTCCTACTGTAAGTCCTAAAGCTTCGTGTTCTCCTGAACTATCAGTCTTCGAGGCAACTTGTTCTTCTCCGTCGAGTTCACCAAGTTTCACGGTGAGAGTCTTGTGTTTTCCTTTGCGAAGAACGATGACATTCACGTTTGTTCCAACGGGAGTTCTTGCGACCACACGCGGGAGTGATTCCATTTCGGAGATTTCCTCTCCATTAAACTCTATTATCACGTCACCTCGCTCCATTCCAGCTTCACTGGCTGGTCCACCGGGTTCCACTTTTGAAATTAAGGCCCCTTTGCCTGTCTCAAGTTCCATTAATTCGGCGGTCGTTTCATCGATCGCTTGGATGTAAACACCCAGCCAACCTCGAGAGACACGGCCGGTAAATCTGAGTTGGGGGAGAATGTCTTTTGCGATATTTACCGGCACGGCAAAACCGATTGTGTTGGCCCGTGGGTTGATTGCTGTATTTATGCCAATGACCTCTCCAAAAAGATTGATTAAGGGGCCACCGGAATTTCCTGGGTTAATAGCTGCATCGGTTTGTATAAAATCGTCAAATCTCCTCGCGTCTGGGTCAGGATTGATAACTCTACTTTTGGCTGAGACTATTCCGGCCGTAACGGTATGGCCTAGGCCGAAAGGATTGCCTATTGCAACAACCCAGTCACCCGGGTCCACCTTCTCGGAATCGCCAAGCGGCAGTGGTTTCAATCCTTTGTCTACTTCAACCTTAATCAAGGCGATATCGGTTTTAGGATCGCTACCAACCACCGTGGCTGGCAATTTTTCTCCATCTAGGAAGTTAACTTCGATCTTGTCCACATCTTCCACCACATGATTATTAGTAATTATGTAGCCGTCTTCAGAGATGACGAAACCTGTTCCCAGACTCGGAACTGATCGATTTCCTTCTGGTGCGTTTGGGAAAGGCATTCCAAAAAACTCTTCGAGCGGATGTCTCGGGCGATTCCTCTGACTGTTGCGGACGAGCTTTTTTGCGGTCTGTATGTTCACGACAGCCGGAGAGGCTTTGCTAGCAAGGTGCGAGAAGGTTCCTGGAGCACCTTTCGGAGGAGAAAAAGGTTGCCGTTCGCCGCCTTCCTTCCAAAATGGTAGTTGACTCTCGGCATTAACTTTTTCCATTTTGTGGCCGAACAAGTCGGTTGCATTTGCCCGTACTTGAAAATTCAACTGGTCAAGGGCAATCAGGTTTGCTCCCAGAAAGGCCAGGGTCAAAAAAATCGTCGTCCTTGCGAAGTTTTGGAAAGGAAGGCTGTAATTCAAAGCTTTCTCCTTAAGGCTAGTCCTCATTGTCTCAACCTACAAAGTCTCTTGCAGATGAGACGCTCGATCACTCAACGATGTTCCCTATCTCTATAAAAGTCCGATTTCACTCACCAAGCGGAACGGTTAGGTGGTACCGACCTCGACCTCTTACAACTATTAGCAGCGCTGCTGACCTTCCACGGAGGCCTAGAATGACCCTACGAAGAACACTGAGATTCGTAAGACCTTCTCCATTGATGCCAACAACAATATCTCCAGGCTCAATTCCAATTTTGCCCGCGCCGCTATCAGCTCTCACCTCAAGAACAGCAAAGCCTCCCTCATTTCTAGGCTCGAGCTGAAGCCCCAACCGTCGTAAGCCCATGGAATCTATTTGGTCACCTGTAATTTCCTCTGTTATCACTTCAACCACTCGAGTATCTTTTTTGCCTCTTGCCTTAAGTCGGATGGTTTGCCCGGTCGTAGCGCGTACCAAGAGATCATAAAATTGTCGAGCCGAAGAAATAGAGACTCCATCAAATTCGGTTAGTAATTCACCGCGTTTAAGTCCCGCCTTGCGAGCAGGAGAAGAGTCGCGTATTTGAGAGATGAGAACACCAGATGTATTTTCGCCCAATTCGAAGATCTCGTGCAAATCGTCATTTAAGTCTTGTAATTCGAGACCGAGCCAAACGGGGGCTATTTCTCCTCTTACGATTAGTTCGTCGACAACTCTTTTCGCTGCATCGATTGGAATCGCAAACCCAATTCCCTCAGCATTACCGTATATCGCGGTATTGATTCCTATTAGATCACCCTCTGCATTAAGGAGCGGGCCACCAGAATTACCAGGGTTGATAGACGCATCTGTTTGAAGAAACCCGTGAAAAACTCGTCGGTCCGCACGGATGGATCTATCTATCGCCGATAGTACGCCTGTGGTAACTGAATTTGAGAGCCCGAAGGGATTTCCGATAGCGATAACAGGCTCACCCACCAGGACGTCCCGTGAGGATCCCGGAGCGGTCCAAGGCACGATCTCGTCCGTTTCGAGTTGCAAGACAGCGAGATCGTTATTTGGGTCAGCTCCGACTAAGGCAGCCTCGAACTCTCTCCCATCACCCAAAGTGACTCGAATGGTTTGTGCTCGCGCGATTACATGCTCGTTCGTAATGACGTGAGCTTCTCGGTCAATTACGACCCCGGAGCCGAGACTCCGAATTTTCTTAGGTCGTTGAGGAGCGAAGAAATCTTCAAAAAAACGGTCGAAGCCTGAATCCCCAAAGGCCCCTCGAAAGGGACGTCGTCGTTCTACAAACTCCGTAGTGATATTGACTACTGAAGGCCCTACTTTTTCCACGACTCGAACAGTTGCGGTCCTTCGAAGAAATGGATCATCTGCCCTTGCGTCACTACAACCGAAAGATATTGTGGTCCCCAAGATTAAGAAAAGCGTTAAGAGCCTTTGTTTAAAAAAAGAAATATTTGTGTTCACTTCTCTGACCATCCCAAAACAATAACAATCTTTATCGTTACTTCGCCTGTAGCTACCTTCTAGGGAGCATAATTAGATCTGACCCCGTCGATTGCGCTCCGTAGCTCTTCTGCTCGCTTTTTAGAACATTTTGCCTGTAACAATGAACCTGTTACTGCCACGCCATGCGCACCAGCTTTGATACAGTGGGCCGCGTTTTCAGGGGTTATGCCTCCTTGTGCCAAAATTTTCAAGAATGGTGCGGCCCTGACGGCTTTTTTAAGGCTTTCGATACCAGCAGGTATTCGTTCAGGTCGCTTCGATATCGGATTGAAGATTGGCGCAAGTTGAACAGCATCGATAGGCTCGTCTTTGCGCCGAATTACCTCGTCGACATCATGACGTGCGGACGTTATGAGAGAATTTCTGGGTAAAAGCTCGCGTGCAGCGGCACTTGGCATCGCATCGAACCCTAGATGCACCCCGTCGGCTCCAATGACAATCGCCACGTCAACAAATCGATTGATAAAGATTTTCACTGAACCCTGGCGTTGGCTGGCGCCTTCCCTAGCTGCATCTTGAATTGAGCGAGCGTGGTTTGTAAGTTCGAGTCCTGTAAATTCCTTCTCGCGGATTTGAACCCAGTCTACCCCCCCTGCCACGGCCTTTTTGACATTTTGATAAAGGGCTGTTCCTTCGACGAACGTTCGGTCAGTAACGAGTAAGAGGATCGGTCTTTGGTGCGCCATTGTATCTGACTTTAGAAGCTCGCGAGTCCGTCTAACGGGCTTGACGCAGTGGCGTGGAGGCGCCGAGGTATTCGTCCAGCTTCATAGGCGAGACGCCCTCCACTCACTGCTTTCCGCATGGCGTTCGCCATCTTTTTTGGTTCTTTTGCGCTCGCGATGGCTGTATTCATTAGTATGGCCGTACATCCGAGTTCCATGGCAACGGCCGCATCGCTAGCCGTCCCAACACCAGCATCAACAATCACGGGAACCTCAACAGTTTCAAGGATAATTCGGATATTCGCTGGGTTGCGAATGCCAAGACCTGACCCAATAGGTGCAGCCAGTGGCATGACAGCAGGGCAACCAATCTCGGCCAATCGTTGGCATGCCACTGGGTCATCGGATACATAAGGCAAAACGGAGAATCCGTCCTCTACCAAGATCTTCGCCGCCTCGATTGTCTTTGATACGTCGGGAAAGAGGGTTCTCTCGTCGCCAATGACTTCGAGCTTCATCAATCCGTGTCCGAAAAGTTCTCGTCCAAGATGGGCGGTCGTTACAGCGTCGTCAACAGAATAACAACCAGCGGTGTTCGGAAGGATAGTCATCCCCTTAGGCAAAAAGCTCAGTACGTTCTCCTCCTCGGAAGCTTTTGGGTCGATCCGACGAAGAGCAACTGTGACAAGTTCTGCTCCACTCGCTTCAGTAGCTTCTAGCTGGACCTTTAAAGATGGATATTTGCCCGTTCCCACGATTAACCGAGAATTGAACGAAAACTCCCCCAGTGTGTATGCCGGTTCAGACATGGCTTTCTCCTTATTTACTAGCCGCCGCCAACGGCTTCTAAAATTTCAACCCGGTCACCTGGTTCCAAGGTCGAGCTTTCAAATTGTCCCCGAGGTATGACGGACCTGTTTATGGCGACCGCTACCTTTCGGCCCTCAAGGGACAGGTCTCTCAAAAGTGAGGTAATTGTATCGCCGCTATTAATTTGGCGAGGTTGTCCGTTCACTAATATATCGAAGGTGTCGTTTGCAGCATTTCTCATGTTGGTATATCGCTTCAAAGTATCCGGCATGGTTCGTCTGCCGACAAGGAGTCTAGTCTGGTGAGAGAATCCGGTCCCAATAAAGTCTATATCGATCTCGGCGCCCTTGAGTCAAACTTTGCAATGATTTCTCGCCTGGCACCTAGTCAAGAGGTCATAGGAGTAGTGAAAGCGAATGCCTATGGACATGGGGCTGTCCAGGTTTCGAGGAGGTTGATTGATTCAGGCTGCCGTTCGTTGGCAGTCTCATCGGTTTGGGAGGCGCATGAGTTATTTGAACAAGGCATACGGGCCACGACCCTGGTACTTGGTGGAGTTCATTCGGAAAATGAGGCAGAGAGTGCAATTGCCTTGGGTCTTGTGACGGTTGTCCATGGGCCCGAGGAGGTGGCTTTGCTTTCGCGAGTTGCTGCAAGAAGACATACAAAGGCCAGGGTACAAGTCGAGGTTGATACTGGCATGCACCGCCTTGGCGTACCACTAGAGGGAGCTACGAGCCTCTGTCAGAAGATAGAGGAGAGCCGACCGTTAATATTAGAAGGGGTTTATACCCACCTCGCCCGTGCGGACGAAGAGGATCCTGGACCTAGCACGCATCAGCTGCGGCTATTTTCCAGGTTTTTGAAGGGCCTGGGTACTAGAAATATCAAGGTACCGCAGACTCACGTTGCGAATTCGGCTGCTTTGCTCTCAGGAATTGCACAAAAGGAATTGGGGCTGGGGTGCAACGCAGTACGCCCTGGTATTCTCCTATACGGTGTAGTTCCTAATACGAGACCCGATTTGTTGGATTTGGCTTTCGAGCCTAGACCCGTGATGAAGTTTGTAACTCAGATCGTCTCTCTTAGGCGATTACCTGCAGGGGAAGGAGTGGGCTACGGCGCGCAATTCAAAACAGAGCTGCCGTGCTTAATTGGCACTTTGCCTGTTGGATATGCTGATGGGATACCCCGGAATGCCTCGGGAAAGGCATCTTTTTGGCATAAAGGACGGGTTGTGCCAATCGTGGGCGCAGTATCGATGGACTCTACGACAGTGAATTTGGGCGATAATCCCGCAACAATAGGAGATCAGGTGGTAATCTTCGGCCCAGAGCTTGGCGTCGAAAGTTTCGCAAGGGCGACGGGCACAATTCCCTACGAAATATTGGCTCGGATTGGAGAGCGCGTTGGACGGAAGTTCGACAGTTGATATTGGGAGCGGAGTTGCGGCTGGCTAGCATCACTCGCGCAGATTTTTTGACGTTTCGGAAGTAGGGCTTATTCACATGGAAGAGATCTTGGGATAGTTGTCTGGTGCGCGGTCATCCGGAGGCAAAAATGTCTGAGCAAATACGAGTTCTTGTAATAGGGGCAGGTGGTCGAGAGCACGCCCTCTCTTGGAAAATCTCGAGGAGTCCAATGGTGTCAAAAGTATTTGCAGTGCCGGGTAACGATGGAATGAGAGACGTTGCCACGGTGGTGCC
>DKAI01000173.1 GCA_002450755.1 Deltaproteobacteria bacterium UBA6930 | reverse complement strand
ATTTCGCTTTGTCCAAAGAATAAGCGAGGGTATGCCTATTTGTCGGTTCGGTGACGGAGAGCAGTCTCGTGACTTTACCTACATCGACGATATTGCCCGGGGCACGATTTTAGCGCTGAACTCGTCAGGGTTTCAAATTTTCAATCTTGGGGGGGATCGTCCTTATAAGTTAAATGCTCTTATAGAGTTGATCGAACGCAGGACGGGCCATCGGGCTGAGATAGAGGAGCAGCCTCGTCATAAGGCCGATATGACCTCAACGTGGGCCGATATCACTCACGCACGAGAGGAACTGGGGTGGAGTCCTGGTATTTCCTTTGAGGATGGTGTGGACGCCACGGTGTCGTGGTACGAATCGCAAAGGTCTTGGGCATCTTTGATAATGACTCAATAGATTGTTTATTTGAGGTAGTCCTGCGCTTAATTCAATCGGAATGTCAAAGGATAATTAAATGGAACGGGCTGCATTTTCAACAACGGTACCATCAAAGAAGTTTGGATTTAGGTCTGCCCACAACCGTACAGCGTTACCAAACGCGAAAGAGTGAAAGTCTTCTTCAGAAAGTCCGCGATCTTCTACTAACTCCCATGCTTCAGCCAGAACTTCGGTCATGTCGGAAACGTCAAAATGACTGATATCTGAACTTAGAACCGCGGAAAGTTGTGTACCAAAGGGATTTACCTTGCGATTGAACGCGTGGACTAGATTCGCGTCGTCTGCTTCGCATCCGAAAAAGAAGTTTGGAACGAACAAGTCGCTGAGTTCTTTCTCATTCCTTATCTGACATGCGACAAAGTCGTCTAACTCCTCAGGAACGTTATTTCCCATCCCTCGGTCTAAAATCTCTAAGAATGACGTCCAACCTTGGTTCATGGCTTCTGTACCAAACTGTTTTACGAGGTCATGTAGGCGCATGCGATCAAGGTTTTTAGGACTGAGTAATTTGACGGCTTCAGCGTTTCTCTTTTCCCAATGGGAAATAAGATCTGCTAGAAGCGTGCAGCCCCAAGAGACACCTCCTTCAAGAAAGGCAAAGCGCATATTTGGAAAGCGGCGCGTAACGCCTCCAAGAAATAAGGCCTTGCACACAGCGTGACCAGCGGCCGCAAAATGGCCAATATGATTGAAGACGAAATTTGAAGGCGAATTTCGCAATCCGTAGTTTTCGGCAGCTGAGTGAAACGTAGCCGGATACCCGAGCTCTTGGCATTTTTCCCATACCGGATCGTAATCGTGATCACTATCGATTCCAAGGACATCAAGCCAGCAAGCGTACCGTCGACTAATACCTTTTCGCTCCGCTTCAGGAATGGATCGTCTCATTAGGCTTCCAAGGGCTACTGCTTTAATCCCCAGCTCTTTGCAATGCTCAAGTTCCCTGATCGCTTCGTCAGGGGTGTGCATCGGGATTACGCCGATCGGGGTTACACGGTCCGAGAAATCAGCCCAAGTTTCGGCGGCGTATCGATTAAAAGAGTGGCAGCCTGCTAAACGAAGTTCCGGATCTCCCAGATAAGGGGCAAACAACTGGAGGCTGGACGGGTAGAGTATCGCGAAGTCAATCCCCATGTCATCTAAGCGATCATAGAGTAGTTTTGGAATGAATGACGTAGCTGTATCAAGTGTATTGGGTGTCGCCAGTGCCCACCAGGGAGCTTGTCCTGTTCGGCGGTCGAGTTTTTCTTTGCTGGATGTTCCGTCTTCCCCAAGAACACGTACTCTTGCATTCCACTTGTCGACGAGCTCTTGTCCAGCGTCTTCCCGGAGATAGTCTAAAGCGATTGGGTCGAATTCTCTCCAGTGCCCATCAGAATCAATGACTGGATGAGAGAGCCGGGCACGAATTTTTTTTGAAGACGACGTCATGTTCTCTCCCTTCAGGATTTTTTTAAAAAGATCCTTTGAACGGCTTTGGCCGTAAACTGACTTTACGGGCCCTCAATAGCGAAAGCGACCCCTGAGTTGGTAGGCATAAAATGAGGGTACACTTCAATATCCTATAAAATCTATAGAGATCAGGTAGTTATAGATTAGTTGTAATTTGGAATTAATTTAGAAATCATAGTCGAGCCTTCTCGAGCGACGCCATCTACAATAGCGATGAGTAAGCGCCAGAATCACCAAACAGAGGGTTGGAGGGGACACGATGGAAGTTGGTCTTCAGTTTATTTTTCAAAATAACCACGAGGGCATGTCCGATGCTGAAATGATGAGAAAAGAGACAGATATAGCGTTGCTTGCAGAAGATGTTGGCATGGATTTTTTGTTGCTTCCGGAACACCATTTCGATCCAAACTACTCAATGATGCCCGACAACTTGCAATGGCTCGCCTACATCGCCGGCAAGACAAATCGCATTAAGATTGGTACCGGCGCTATCATTCTCCCCTGGCATGAAAACCCGACTCGTATTGCCGAAAAAATTTCAAGTCTGCAGGCTCTTTTAGGGGATAGGTTTTTGCTTGGTTTTGGGAGAGGGTTGGCGCGAGAGGAATACAGAGCGATGGGCGTCGAAATGAGTTCCGCCCGCGAACGCTTTGACGAATCTGCCGAGATCATTTTGGATATCCTCGACACGGGTGTCGCGGATTACGAGACAAAACATTTCAAGCAGTCACGCACCACAATCACACCCAAGCCTGAATTTGGATATCGTGGACGGGATTTTTTCTCTGTAGCGATGACGCCCGATTCGGGAATAGCTGCTGCAAACCTAGGCGGAACGATGATGTCTTTTGTGCAACTTCCCTGGGAGCAACACCATGAAGCGGTAGAGGCTTGGCGTGAACGGTTCCGGTCAGTTCATCCAAGCAAGACGCCGCGTGCCCCAGTTTTTTCCGATTTCACTTATTGTCACGAGAACGAAAAAATTGCTGAAGAAGTTGCGACCGAATACCTTTCAAAATATTACCGCAGCGTTATCCGACATTACGATTTTGATGGGTCACATTGGGGAGAAACGGAAGGCTATCAGGCCTATCAGGCTGGTGCTTCGGCAATTCAGGAGGTTGGTCTCGATGCAGCATGCCAGGGGTTTGTGGAGAGTCAAGCGTGGGGTACTCCCGATCAGATCATCGAGGCATGGACTAAGCGCGCAGAAATGACTGGAGATCTTCGGCCTGCGATGGCGGTTTCCTATGCTGGAATGCCTTTTGAGATGGTAAGAAATTCATTGAAATTAATAGGAGCGGAAGTCGCGCCCGCCCTACGGAAGGTTCTATGAGAGTGGAAGTATTGGGAGATCAAAATTTCTAAAGAACGTCAGTTCCATTAACTAGTCGCTGATTTCAACAAAAGTGTTCACATAGGGCAGCTGGCGGGCAGTCGCTTCAATCTGAGCTGAAGCGTCTAAGAGCACTCCAGTGGCATGCCACGTTCCTTCTAGTAACTGGTTACGTACGCCCTCTGGTATTTCTGCCTTCATTGTACCGGCTTTGGACGAGACGGTTTTGCTCTCTACATCAACAGTAATTTCTTGTGTCGGGTCGAGCTCTACACTCTCCATGAGTTTGGTCACGTCTTCGGGAGAGAGGCGCGCACAGATCAAGCCGTTAGCTGTGCAGTTTCCTGAGAAAATTTCACCGAAAGAAACGCCAATAAATGCGGTAAATCCGTGTCTCATGAGAGCTTGAGGAGCGTGTTCACGTGACGAGCCGCATCCAAAATTAGATTCGACTACTAAAATTTTGGCTCCGTTAAAGCGTTCGTCGTCTAAAGCGTGGTTTCCTTTAGCTTCCTTGCGATCGTCTTCGAAAGCGAATTCACCTAGCCCTTCAAACGTTACACACATGAGGTATCGGGCGGGAATAATCCGGTCAGTGTCGATATCGTTGCCCCTAAGAACGCAAGCGCGACCCGAAGCAGTTCCTATTTTTCTCTCCGACATCTAAATAACCTCACGCACGTCTACGACATTCCCTCGGATTGCAGCTGCAGCTACCATCGCGGGCGACATAAGCAACGTTCTGCCTGTGGGCGAGCCCTGTCGTCCTTTAAAGTTTCTGTTGCTAGAAGAGGCGCAGATTTCTCGCCCCTTAAGCCTGTCTGTGTTCATTGCGAGGCACATCGAGCAGCCAGGCTCTCTCCACTCAAAGCCAGCAGATTGGAATATTTCAGGAAGCCCTTCGAGCTCGGCTTGTTTTTGCACCGCTTGCGAACCGGGTACTACCAGGGCCCGAACGTGAGAAGCAACATGTCCAGTCTGGGCGATTCGAGCTGCCTCCCTCAAATCGCTGATTCGGCTATTGGTACACGATCCGATAAAAGCGACATCAATTTTTGTTCCCGCGATGGGCTCTCCGGTACGCACGTCCATAAATGCTACGGCTTCTTGGTGCCCCGCTCTTTCTGCATCAGGTAAATCAGAAGTCCTGGGTATCGGTTGGTTTATCCCGACGGCTTGCCCAGGATTTATTCCCCAGGTTACAGTGGGTTCTATCTCTGAGCCCTGGATCTCTACGATATCGTCGTATTCAGCATCTGAGTCACTTTTCACATTGTTCCACCAAGACAAAGCCCGACCGAACGCGGCCCCGCTCGGTGCGTACGCTTTTCCCTTAAGGTCGTTGTAGGTGATCTCGTCGGGATTTACATAACCAACCCTCGCACCACCTTCGATCGACATATTGCATAGGGTTAGCCTCTCCTCCATGGAAAAGCTTTCGACGACCGATCCGGCATACTCGTAGGCAAAGCCAACCCCCCCCTTTGCTCCGGTCCGACGGATTATGTCAAGGGTTACGTCCTTAGCGTAAACGCCGCGGCCAAGTTTGCCGGCAACGTCTACCTTCCTGACCTTTAAACGCCCCATAGCAAGAGTTTGAGTGGCTAGTACGTCCCGAACTTGACTTGTCCCAATCCCAAAAGCGATAGAACCATATGCGCCGTGGCTGGATGTATGACTGTCACCACAGGCGAGAGTCATACCGGGTTGAGTTAAGCCTAATTCGGGTCCAATGACGTGTACGATTCCCTGCCTTCCGCTCGATGTATCGAATAGGGCAATTCCGGCCTCCCTGCAGTTGTTTTCGAGATGGATCATCATTTCTTCGGCAATCGGATCTGCGAAGGGGCGCTTTTGATCGTCTGTTGGGATAATGTGATCAACGGTAGCAAATGTTCGTGACGGGAAGCGGACACTCAGACCCATTTCGCGAAGCATTTCAAAGGCTTGAGGAGAAGTGACCTCGTGAATAAGGTGCAAACCAATGAAAAGCTGAGTTTGGCCATTAGGCAGTTCCCGGACCGAGTGTGCGTCCCAGACTTTGTTGAATAGATTTTTTCCAGCCATAGGAAACGAGGTGTAGCAGAGCTTGACTTTAAGAGCTTCGAGCGATGCTTCCTTTCTGAAGAGAAAGTAGTTAAAAATGGAACTTCTACATACCGCTCACGTGCCGCCCGGTGACGGAAAATTTCCTACGGTCCTTGCTCTACATGGGTGGGGTGCCAGTGCCCACGATCTTCTAGGGCTCTCTACAGTGCTCCACGGGGGGAAAGCTTTGGTGATCTGCCCAGAGGGTCCTTTAACGGTTCCTATAGGCCAGGGCATTGCAGGTCATGGATGGTTTCCTCTTGCCGATGGCGGTCAGGTCGCAATCGATGATGTTCATCGAGCCACGGACCTCGTTGCTCGCTTCTTGGACGAGATGGTAGAGCGCTATCCAGTGGATCCCCGAAAAACGATTATCCTTGGCTTCAGTCAGGGCGGTGTTATTTCGTACGATCTCGCCCTTAGAGAACCCGAGCGCTTTGCTGGTCTTGTAGCCCTTTCGTCCTGGCTCCCCGATGGCGTGAGTGACGGTTTAAGCAGTTCCGGTTTCGTAGATTTACCTACCTACGTTGTCCATGGAACGCAAGATCCTCTCCTTCCTGTTGAAAGAGGCCGGCACTCGCGGGATAAGTTACTAGAATTCGGAGTTCCTACAACTTACCGGGAATATGAGATGCAACATGAAATCAAGCCTGAAGCCCTCAAAGATCTTGTACAGTGGCTCGAAGAGAAAGTTTTTCAACCCATTCTCCTAACGTGACTTAGATACTTGCGGGTCTTTTGCAGAGTGTCGTAAGTTCCAAACTTCGGGGTGTAGCTCAGCCTGGCAGAGCGCCGTCTTTGGGAGGCGGAAGCCGTGGGTTCGAATCCCACCACCCCGACCACTCCCGATGGCTAGGCGGGATGTTGTTTTTTTCCAAATTTACCGAGCTGTAGTCGAGGTGACGCGCATATTGTGTTTGCAACCGTTACGTGCCCAATCTCAGAGTTCTTCAGTTTTACTCCATTCTCAAAAGCGCTGGCTCCGTGACGCGCTAAGGTGCACATAACAAGTAAGTCCCTTCTGATACCCGGGGCTGCACTGAAGCAGTGATGGA
>DKAI01000009.1:1068-5467 GCA_002450755.1 Deltaproteobacteria bacterium UBA6930 | reverse complement strand
ACCACGGGATAAGTAATGCCCGTGACGTCCGCTTCCTGGAAGGCATCTTTTCCGAGCATCGGCGTAATCGTTTGTCCACAGATAACAACTATCGGCGCGGAATCCATTTGCGCGGTGAGAAGACCAGTAACTGTATTTGTTGCTCCCGGGCCGGACGTTACCAACGCAACACCGGGCCGTCCTGACGCACGGGCGTAGCCATCGGCCATGTGGGTTCCGCCCTGTTCGTGGCGCACTAGAACTAGGTTGATGCTCGAGTCAACTAATGCGTCGAAAATCGGAATGACAGCACCTCCGGAGAGACCGAAGATATATTCAACTCCTTCGCGCTCTAAGCACTGGACTAGTTTTTCTGCGCCATTTGGGACCGATTCGCTCACGTTTACCTCTCGGAGGCTACTAGCTCCCTCAATCATGTTAAAGTCAGCTTGTATAGAAGTTACTGGAGGGTAGCGAATAGTCTCGTTGATTTTTCCCAAAAGGCGTTTTATTTGAGAGCATCGAGAAGTAAAGGGGCATATTTTATGCAAAAGAGGCTCATTCTTCGATAGAAAAAATATCTAAGTGGCGTAAATCTCTCGACTTCGCTATCCCCAAGGGGGTTTTTTTGAAAACAAGCTTACTCGAACTGACTAGGAGCCTTATCGAACAAGATACGGTAAGCGCCCACGGTACTGGAAAAATCGCCGATTTCGTGGCAAATGAACTGAGCGATTTCGGGTTTAAAACGCGATTGCACGAGACGACAGTAGAGGGGGTGCGACAGACGAACGTTATTGCATGGGTGGGTCCGGCTGAGCCGGATGGACTGATCATTTCAGGGCATCTAGACACAGTTCCGTTCCAAGGTCAGCCAGGCTGGAACTCGGATCCCCTTGAACTAGTGACGGCAGACGGTCGAGTTGTAGGCCGCGGAGTAACAGATATGAAGGGGTTTGTAGCCCAATGTCTTGTAGCGGCGCGTGATATCAGACCTGAAAGTCTTACGTCGCCTCTGGTGTTTATTTATACGTGTCTTGAGGAAGTGGGCTGTTTGGGGGCGAGAGGCCTTGCTCCGGTCCTGCCATCGCTAATACCAGAGATCCCCATACCAAAACTTGCTTGGATTGGTGAACCAACGGACTACGAGGTCTTTCATGCCCACAAGGGAGTTGTTGATTTCGAAATTGTGGTGCACGGGCAAGGGGGACACAGCAGTCTGCCTGACAAGGGAGTAAATGCGATAACGGTCGCAGGAAAGGTGTTGGAACGAATCGATAGTGTGCAGAAAGCTCATATTCGTAAGTCAAGAAGAGAAGATGAGCGCCTCTTCTCTGATGCACCTTTTGCAACGTTTAACGTTGGATCTATTAAAGGCGGAACAGCCTCTAATATGATCCCGGAGGAATGTCGGATTAGGCTTAGCTACAGGCCCTTACCCGGAACTGATCCCTTAGGCCCATATCTAGAGATCACCAAGGGCCTTGAGGCATTGGACCTTCATGACGCAGCGGGAGGTAGCAGTATCGCAGAAGTTTCCTTTGGGACCCCTTTGGTAGTTGCTGGTTTGAATTCACCCACTGGGACCACGCTCGAAAAAGCTCTTCGGAGAAACGCTAAGGTCGGCAGGTCGGGACTTCCGTTTTGCACGGATGGAGGTGCGTTTGAAACAGCCGGTATTACATCGTTGATATGTGGCCCAGGAGAACTTTCTCAAGCTCATCAACCGAATGAGAGTATCTCCAGAACTTCTCTTGAGAACGGTCCTGATTTTATACGCGATGTTTTGAGGAAACTATGTGGGGCGGTTTTTCGAGAAAGTAGAACCTAAGATTTTTGCTGATCTAGAAATTTCCGCAGCGAAAGCTTGACCTGTGCAGCGCGAGCCCCACGCCACCCTGCAATTGTACTCAATACCAGAAACGCCTGTTGAGGAATCGATTCTGCACCAAGCGTTGCAATTTCTTTAAGGGCATTTTCCGCATGAGCCCTTATGCCTGCATGGGGGCATTGCGTGCTTACAGAAGTCAAAGCTTCAATGACACCGAGTTCTCTCTTAAAGTCTGCATCTCCATTCATGGGGATCCTTAATTGGTAACCAAAGCGTAGCGTGAAGTAGGGGGCGAAAAAGATGCGAAAGAACAGGGCAAAAAAATAGCCGGCGGTAGGGCCAGCTTTCGTTTGCGTATAAAGGAGAACTTAGCAAAAAGATTCGATCTGTCAATCGCAATTCAAAAAAAATCGGGAACTCCTGCCGACGGTGAAAAATGCTGCTACTAAACTCCAAAAAACAGGCAAAAAGACCTCAAAACTTCAAGCTAAGGTGCATAAATTTCTGTGAAGTGAGAACGTGCCTCAATTCACTTTTCTGCCAGGAACGAAAAAAGGTCGAAAACGTGGGGCTTCTAAACCCGAGGGCTTCTCCTCACTAAGTTAACTTTGGCATTATTTCTTCGGCAACTTGGTTTATTGTGGTTTGGGTGTCCAGGATTGGTTGAATCGCAACTTGGTGGACGCCCGCTGCTTTCATCGTTTCAACAGCGTTAACAACCTGCTCAGAGGTACCAGTTAGCGTTGTAGCTCGAATTATGTCCTCGGTTAATAGAGGAATGTGCTCATCTCTGAGGTGCTGGAGATATCCACTGTAAAGCTTTAAGTGTCTAGTCTCTATAGGTTCGTCTGGTGCGCGGTAGGCATCTTTGAAGGCCATGATCTTTTCTCTCAATTCAACGGGCAAGCAATCCGGTTCCAATCGGGCGGAAAGCGCAAAGATGTTTGAAGAGGAGGCTACCATTGGACCGACTGCCTTACGGACTGCTTCGGACTCAATGGGAGTAGCCCCATCCGTCAGATAGAAAGCGGTCATCGAAAGGATGTATATTTCGTCGAAGTTTCGACCTGCTCTTTCAGCACCTAGACGAACATTTGATAGTAAGAACTTTATTAAATTAGGGTTTACCGCCCCAAAGAGGATGACTCCATCAGCAATTTCCCCTGCGAGTTGGCAACTCTTTGGACCACTCGCAGCGATATACGTGGGGATAGAGTCCTTGACGTTGTAGTAGCCGAGGTCAGGGTTCAAAAAGCGGATTTTCCGGTGGCGATTGCCTTCGCTGTAATCAGTGATTTCATTCTTAAAGAGCCCCTGGCAAACCTCAACATGCTCCCGAAGTTCAGATAATTTTGCTGCGGGCATACCCATGGTCCGACGAGTAGTATTTCCGGTACCAATTCCTAAGATGGCTCGTCCTGGAGCGAGTTGGTTTATAGTTGCCATCCCGCAAGCAGTAAGCGGGGCTATCCGAGAACTGGGGTTTGTAACACCAGGTCCCAATTTTATTTTCGATGTTTTGTCCGCGCACAAGGCAAGGGCTGCGTAGACTTCGCTGCCTAACATCTGAGTGTCGTACAGCCAGGCATGCGAAAACCCTTTGCTTTCTGCCATTTTAACTTCTTCCGCGATTCCAATCGATCCCATGAATACGAATCCCCAGTCCATGACAACTCCTTTTCTTTGAGAGGGCCGTACAGCTCCCCATCTACTCGCTTAATCTCTTCAATGAAACATCTATACACCTTCTTCATTGGGGAGCGCTACAATGTATTTATGGCAGAGATCGATCCGACCAGAAGAACTTTTATAAGCTACATCGATAGAACCAGGGAGTTTTATCGGGCACAGGGATATTCACGCCCTTACGAGTGGGCGCACTACGAAGAAGTCCCCTTTGTTATTGCAGAAAAGCCTGTGACTGAGTTAAAGGTAGCTTTAGTTACTACCGCTAGCCCGATGTTAAATTCAAGGAACCTGACCAAGCGTCCTCCAAAATCTCCTTGGTCGGCACCGACAAATGCACCGCCAGATGCTTTATATACTGAGGATCTCGCATGGGATAAAGGTGCAACTCATACGAAGGATCCAGAAACTTTTCTACCCATAAAGGCATGTGAGGCGCTGATTAGCCAAGGGAGCTTAGGGGGATTAACCGAAAGGTTCCACGGTGTCCCGACCGAATACAGCAAGCGACGCACGATTGAGCGAGATGCTCCTGAAATTTTAACCCGCCTTCGTGAGGATGAAGCTGAAGCTGCCATTTTGGTTCCGCTCTGACCCGTATGTCATCAGACCGTGAGTCTGGTTGCTAGGCATCTCGAAGAGAATGGAATTCCAACGGTCATCATAGGCTCGGCGAGAGACATAGTCGAACACTGTGGAGTGCCACGGTTTCTTTTTACAGATTTCCCTCTCGGAAATCCCTGTGGCAAACCCTATGACCGAAAAATGCAAGAAAGATCTCTTGGAATGGCATTGGATTTACTCGACTCCGCTTGGATGCCACGTACGACTGTCCAGTCTCCTTTTATTTGGAGCAACAATGCTGGCTGGCGTGAGGGATACGCAAAGATAGACCCGGAGGAG
>DKAI01000009.1:0-676 GCA_002450755.1 Deltaproteobacteria bacterium UBA6930 | reverse complement strand
ACCGATTGAGTTTTTTGGATTTGCTCTGAAATCTATTTGTTCGAGAGAAGGTGTTGATAGGCCTCGGTTAATTCGGCAATAGGATTGTTTGAGGACCCTTTTTTTCGCCATCCTACGTACCCGTCAGGGCGGACTAAAACCGCTCCGGCTTCACTTATCCCATAGCTTCGACAAAATTCCCCTTCTTCTACCGCATCGACTACGTCACAACCAGGACCGACAGAGTACGCAGACAGGGAAAATTTTTTGTCCATCTCTTTCGCTGCCTCCAGCCAGGGCTGGCCACAACGGCCAGTAAGCAGTGTAAAATTTGAATCGAAAAAATCGAGAGCGGAGAGTGTCACGCCCTTTTTGATTAATGGTGCATGTGGTGCACGGTGTCCGGGTCGCGCTGTCGGAATGTATTGCTGAACAGGATCTTCTGTCGCGGGAGGATCAGTACCATCTGGAATTAGAGCTCCTTTCGAATATGATACGCCGAGATCCATGCCCAACCAATTCCCATAGCGTTGCGTTTTTTTAACGGATTGCTCTGTTCTCTTGTGTTGAGATTTTTCTGTTTCTTTTAGTGCTGCTTCGGTTACACGCATGGCTGCTCGGTAATTATCCAAAGAGCAACTTGCAATCCATTCTGCCGTCGGTCGTCGCTCTAATTCGTAGGTGTCTAAGAGAGAAG
>DKAI01000178.1 GCA_002450755.1 Deltaproteobacteria bacterium UBA6930 | reverse complement strand
GCTCGCAGAATGTTTCAAGTCTCGCTCGTTTATCTGTTTTCTTTATTTTCATTCATGCTTCTCGACTTGGCGTTGGTGTAAGACTGGACGATGCGGAGATTTGTCGCTCCTTCGATCGGCATGACGGGACTTCTTCTCTTCACCCTTCTGGCCTGTACTTTTTTGGGTTTCTGGCAAGTGCAAAGAGACGCCGAGAAAAAAGCTCTTATAACCCTGCAAAACGCGCAACTGGAGAGCGAACCTCTCCAACCGAAGGATTTGGCGCGAAGTGATCTCGCATACCGACGGATAGAATTGTCAGGCCGTTGGGATCTAGAACATCCATTTATAGTGCACAGGGAGCCAAACGAACTGAGAGCAGGAGTTCGCTTGCTTTCGCCACTCTTTTTACAAGAGCCGATTGCAGGGTTCGAGGCGATATTGGTAGATCGAGGTTGGCTCCCACACTCGGAGATCCGTGATGTTCTGGCTCGCGATGTCTTAGTTGAAACAGTTTTGGTTTCTGGGATGATTACGCCGATGCCTTTGTACGGGCAAAGACCGGGCGAGTCTCCCCTGCAGTTCGAGTGGACTTACTTTCAACCTCTTCGTCACGGCTCCCATGTCCAGCGCTCTCTACCCTTTACTCTTTCCCCATATTTGGTGATTGCCGGGGCGGACGGGGATAAAGTTCCACCCCATGGGGGTTACGAACGGCCTAGTAGCATTGTGAACCACATCGCGTATGCGGTCACGTGGTTCACAATGGCTGTCGCTGCCGCTGGGCTCTGGGTTGGACTAGGTTTTGAGCGTGGCCGACAAAATTTGCCTCGGCAATAACCTTCAGAGCACGATGTTGACTAAGCGACCGGGGACTATGATAACTCGAGAAGGTTCCCCTTTTCCCAGGTAGCGGACTACCCCTTCAGTCATGAGAGCTCTTTTCCTAATATCTGTTTCGCTTGCTGTTGCGCTGACTTCAATTTCATCACGCCTTTTCCCATTCACTTGAACTGCCATACGAATTGTTTCGGAAGTCAAGAGAGCTTCATCGATTGTTGGCCAAGAAGAGAGAGCTACGGAAGATTCGTTGCCAAGAGTTCTCCAAATCTCTTCTGCTAAGTGAGGAGCAAATGGAGAAAGGAGTCGAGCAAATGCGCTCGCTCCCTCTTCAGGAAGAGGGCTATTTTTATTAATGTCTCTTAGCCAGACCATTAGCTTTGAGATCGCGGTGTTTGGTTGGAGTCTCTCTAAATCGGATGTGACTCCCGAAACCATCCTGGCTGTTAATCGTTCTTGCTCGTTTGTTCCTGGACCCTGGGAAAGCTCTGGTATCATTCCGTTTTCGTCAACCATGAGTCTGTGGGCTCGCTGGAGGAATCTGAAGCAGCCAGGAATGCCATCGGTTGACCAGGGAGCTCCTTTTTCAAGCGGCCCCATAAAAAGTTCATAGAGCCGCATGGAATCGGCACCGAATCTCTCGATAATTTCGTCAGGAGATACCACGTTCCCCCGACTTTTAGACATCTTTTCAGTTACTTCTTCAAGTCGGATGTCTGGAAACTCCGGGTGTATTGGGAAGCCCTCTACATCGTGCTCGATCTGATCTGAACGGAGATATCGGGCCTTGACCTCTTGACGGGTTTCGCTGTGGATTGCCCTTTCAACTTCAATTTCGACCTGGCTAGGGGAGTATCGACTCACGTTTTGCCGTTTTTCATCGTTAACATTGTCGTCGTAGTATCGGTAACTGCGACCCAGGATCATGCCTGGGTTAAGAAGTTTTTGAAACGGTTCCTTCGTGTGGACGATTTCCAGATCGTAAAGAACTTTATGCCAAAAGCGAGCGTACAAAAGATGGAGCACGGCGTGTTCTGCACCTCCTACGTACAAATCTACAGGCATCCAGTAGCGTTCGGCTTCTCTCGAAATAAGATCTTCGTCGTTATTGGGATCGCAATATCGTAGGAAATACCAGCAACTCCCTGCCCACTGAGGCATGGTATTCGCGTCTCGTCTAGCTGGTTGGCCAGTTTCCGAATCGGTCGTTGTTATCCATTCTTTTGCTCTGGATAATGGCGTTTCGAAGTTTCCGCTTGGCTTGTAATCGTCTAGTTCAGGCAGCAGTACAGGAAGCTCTGTCTCTGGAACCAGTTTGATGGTTCCGTCTACCAAGTGAAGTAAGGGGAACGGCTCTCCCCAATATCTTTGACGAGCGAAGAGCCAGTCTCGAAGCTTATAAGATACAGTACCTTCGCCGAAGTCGTTTTTCTCAAGCCAGTTGATCATAGAACTTTTAGCGGCGTCAGTTTCTAAAGTGTTTAAGAAGCCGGAGTTTATTGATCTCCCATTCCCAACGAAGGCAGCGTTTGCAGTATCCCCTCCAGAGACAACTTCAACTATGGGTAGGTCGTAGGCTTTAGCGAAAGCGTAGTCGCGATCATCATGGGCTGGAACAGCCATGATTGCACCCGTTCCGTAGCCCGAGAGGACGTAATCAGCAATCCAGACTGGAATTTCTTGCCCGGTTGCCGGGTTGGTAACAAAAGCTCCCGTGAAGGTACCGGTCTTTTCAGAAGTGTCTGCGATGCGAACTCTTTCACTTTTGCGGGATGCCACCTCGGAGTAATTTGCTACGGCCTGTAAGTATTTCTTTGTAGTGATTTGTTCTACAAGCTCGTGATCTGGTGCTAGGACCATGTAGGTGGCACCAAAAAGAGTATCAGGCCGAGTAGTAAAGACATCGATAAATAGATCAGTGTTGGAAACTTCAAATCGAATGCGTGCTCCCTCGGATCGCCCAATCCAGTCGCGCTGCATTTTCTTGATGCTTTCTGGCCAATCTAAGTCATCGAGATCATCAAGGAGGCGGTCAGCGTAATCAGTGATTTTGAGCATCCACTGTCGCATGGGCTGACGAATTACTGGATGTCCTCCGCGTTCGCTTTTACCGTCGATCACTTCCTCATTGGCGAGAACGGTTCCGAGTACGGGGCACCAGTTTACGGGAACTTCTTCTTCGTAAGCGAGACCACGCTCGTAAAGTTTTTGAAAAATCCACTGCGTCCACCGGACATAACTGGGATCGGTAGTATCGATTTCTCGAGACCAGTCGTAGGAGAGTCCTAACGCTACAAGTTGGCGTCGATACGTTTCAATATTTGCTCTGGTCGTGTCCCTGGGATGAGTTCCTGTTTCGATAGCATACTGTTCAGCGGGAAGTCCAAAGGCGTCCCAGCCCATAGTATGAAGTACATTGAAACCTCTCATCCTTTTGTATCGCGAAAGTACGTCTGTGGTGATGTAGCCTTTGGGGTGCCCTACGTGTAACCCAGTACCTGAGGGGTAGGGGAACATGTCTAAGATGTACAGCTTTTCGCGTTCCTCATCTATTCCAACACGAAAGGTCTGAGATTCTTTCCAATACTTTTGCCATCGTTTCTCGATGGTCCGGGCAGTTTGAGCGTCATAAGGCATATCCGTGAAACTTGCCACGAGCCGTGACAGAGTCAACGGTAAAAGTATGGATTGGACAGTTTAGTTGGCGGTCGGAGAGTCCTGCTGAAGAGAGTCTTCCAAAAGTTTCCGAGCAAATTTCGGCTTTATAATCGCATAAAATGCCGGCACCACCGTGATTGCACCTACCATATTTATGACCATGAGTATTACGAGGAGCTGTGCCATTTCGGCTTGAAAACGCAAATCTGAGAAAATCCAGGTTGCGATTCCTCCAACGATCGTCGTGGCTGTAAAACTTACCGCCATGCCAGTTGTGCTTATCGCACGACGAATCGCGGCGGAGATATCGCCCTTAGTATGAACAACTTCCTGCCTTATTCGGTCAACGATATATATTGCGTAGTCAACACCGATTCCAACTCCAACTGACTGAACCGGTAGAGTGTTTATATTTAAACCCACACCTTTCCAGGCCATCCACGCCAAAGAAAGCATCGTAGCCGTAGCGAGTTGTATGACAATGATCGTTCCGCTCCAAAATGAGCGATATGTCAGGGTCTGGAGGACATATATGACCAGCAATATAAGTGAGATGTTGGCGATGTGACTGCGCTCTACCTCATCATTTACTGCGGCAAGAATTCCCATAACCCCACCAGCAAGGACAAGTTGTACACCCCGGGTCCAAGACTGAGTCGGCTGGTATTTAGGCGTTTGATCGACCGCCTTGAGATCTTGGACGAGTAGATCCTTAGTATTCACTGCGAGGGCTCGAACACCAAGTGTCTCGTCTTCCCAGTAAGCATCGACATCTGAAAGCCCCCAATCACTAAGCCGTTCAGGCCACCAAAAGATTTCTCCATCCGGTGTTGAAGTTCGTTCTTTTTCGTAATCGACTAACGCTCTTTCACGGAACTCCTCTA
>DKAI01000076.1:10022-11729 GCA_002450755.1 Deltaproteobacteria bacterium UBA6930 | reverse complement strand
TTAGATGCCTGTGCCGCCCCAGGGACAAAAGCCACTGCGATTGCGGAGAGGGTTCAGGATACAGGACACGTGATTGCTGTAGATAAGCATGAGCGAAGGCTTGCCTTGGTTGGTCGAGATGCCCGAAGGCTAGGTTTACAAAATATCGAGCTCCGTTGCCTGGATACTACTAGGCAACTAAACGAACTTGGTGCGATAAAATTTGACCGCGTGCTCATCGACGCACCGTGTTCAGGCCTAGGGACCATAAGGCGTAATCCTGACGCACGTTGGAGAGTCAAAGCAGAAGATCCTTTACGATTAGCAGAAATCCAGAAACTTCTTTTAAAAGAGGGTATAGACCGTTTAAAACCAGGTGGTGTCCTTGTCTACAGCACGTGTACACTTGAGCCGGAAGAAAATGACCATGTAGTAGACGCTGTTTTGAGCTTACGACGTAACAGCAGACTCTCGGATCGAGACGATCTGCCAGCTACTCTTCACGATTGGATCGACAAACGAGGTCTGATGCGAGCCTACCCACATCTTACGGGGGCAGATGGCTTCTTCGCAGCACAGATCACGAAGCAGGAGGAAGAGAATTGACTAGACCAATCAAAATCGCACCTTCAATTTTAGCTTGTGATTTTACGAAGATCGGAGCAGAAATTAAAAAAATCGAGACTGCAGGAGCCGATTGTGTTCATGTCGATGTCATGGATGGACACTTCGTTCCCAACCTTACAATAGGTCCGCCTGTCGTCGAATCAATACGCAAAATCACTGCCCTCCCCCTCGATGTACACCTGATGATTCAAAACCCTGAGAGGTTTATAGAGTCCTTCGTAAAAGCAGGTGCCGATACAGTGGGCGTGCATATCGAAGCTTGCCCACACGTCCACCGAACTATTCGCCAAATTAAGGAAACAGGAACACGTGCCTCAATAACGCTCAATCCCGGCACTCCCGCACAAGCTATTGAACCCGTCCTGGAAGAAATCGATCAGGTACTGGTCATGACTGTTAACCCTGGATTCGGGGGTCAAAAGTTTATTGAGGGTTGCTTGAAAAAGATCACCTCTATAAGGGCCTGGCTAGATGAGAAAAATGTTGACGTTGACGTTGAAGTAGATGGAGGTATTGATCCAGCTACCGCAGGATTAGCCGCAAAAGCCGGAGCTAATGTCCTAGTGGCGGGAACAGCTATTTTTGGGAGCTCGTCCTACCCAAGAGCAATTGAGGGACTACGACAAGAGGCGGAAAGGGCACGAGAACAGTAGATAGGGCCCCCAAACAAACAACTAAAGGCACTTTGATAATCAAGATCTTTGCTAATTCAGAGACCACGCTAGGTTTAAGCGGTGGCTTTCTAGAAACTAGTCGGGGCGTGGCGCAGGTTGGTAGCGCGCTTCGTTCGGGACGAAGAGGTCGCTGGTTCGAATCCAGTCGCCCCGACCATCACTAACTGGAGCAGATTATTTCTGATCGTGTACCCATGACGCCGAAGGGATATGAAGCGCTGCAGGAAGAGCTCAAGCGCCTGAAGTCCCAAGAACGCCCCTCAATAGTCCGGGAAATTGAGGAAGCCCGAGCACATGGAGACCTCTCCGAAAACGCGGAATATCACGCCGCAAAAGAGAAGCAAGGCCACATTGAAGGCAGAATAGCCCTAGTAGAAGACAAACTGGCTAGAGCGCAAGTGATCGAAATTACCGAAGTAGCGGATGG
>DKAI01000076.1:0-10003 GCA_002450755.1 Deltaproteobacteria bacterium UBA6930 | reverse complement strand
CGAATCCAGTCGCCCCGACCATCACTAACTGGAGCAGATTATTTCTGATCGTGTACCCATGACGCCGAAGGGATATGAAGCGCTTCAGGAAGAGCTCAGGCGCCTGAAGTCCCAAGAACGCCCCTCAATAGTCCGTGAAATTGAGGAAGCCCGAGCACATGGAGACCTCTCTGAAAACGCGGAATATCACGCCGCAAAAGAGAAGCAAGGCCACATTGAAAGCAGAATAGCCCTAGTAGAAGACAAACTGGCTAGAGCGCAAGTGATCGAAATTACCGAAGTAGCGGATGGACGAGTACGATTCGGCGCCACAGTCACTCTTGAAGACACCGGATCGGGTGATCAAGAGACATATACCATCGTTGGCGAGGACGAGGCCGACGCGAAGTTGGGGAAAATTTCCGTCACCTCACCCATAGCAAGAGCCATGATCGGAAAAGAACAAGATTCTACAGTAATTGTACAAGTCCCTAAAGGAACACGAGAATTCGAAATCTTGGAGGTCGAATATAAGGCCTAGGTTTTCTCAACGTGCATTGTCAAAGTGATCGACACAATTCTTAACGCAACCGGAGCGGTCCTTGATTTCTTGATCAAGAAAGGGCAGAGAGTTCGTGTATTTCATTGCACTTCGGAGGGCACTAACTAGACTGGTCGGTCCATATTCCCCGGTAGCTCAGCTGGTAGAGCAAGCGGCTGTTAACCGCTGGGTCGTAGGTTCGAGTCCTACCCGGGGAGCCATTTAGTTTGAAAACCTTGATAATATGCCCTTAATCTACTCACAAGCCGGACTATCCGTAGACCATGACAGGCCAGGACGTGCTTGGGGCTCCGAGAACCGAAGCACCACCAAAAGCCCGGACTTAAAGCAATAAGTAAGCCTCCAATCGGATTCCTTGGTCTGCCCCAAAAGCTTATAGCCAGAGGAGAACTTTTCATAAACGACTCCTAGTCCTTGCCGATCGGCCTCGGACAAGGCTCGCTCGTGAAGAACCGTTCCATCTGCAATAGAGTTCAATATCTGTCGGCTCAAATAGTCAAGGCGGCGTAGCTCAGATCGGGTCTGGCTGGCTGAGACTCCGTAGTATGTTGCACTAGATAGGACAATAAAACCGATGATGAGTCGCAAAATAACCCCAGCTTTTTCGGACACGAAGATACCTCCTGGCGACTTTCCCCCGGCGGGAATTATTGAGAAGAGCCGTAAAGGCCGACTCTCGCTAGCCTAAAGGTACTAGAATTAGACCTTGTAAGGAGTCTTAAATGCCCCTGTCTCGCGTGACTGAAGCAATTGATGAAATCCGGCGTGGTAACGCCATAATTCTCGTGGACGATGAGGATCGAGAAAACGAAGGTGACTTCGTCGTTGCAGCGGAGAAAATTACGCCCGATTGGGTCAACTTTATGGCAAAGAATGGGAGGGGCTTAATCTGCCTTGCACTAACCCAAGAACGAGCCCACGAGCTCGATCTCGGGCTTATGGTTTCCGACAATACCTCACCTTATGAAACCGCATTCACCCCATCGATTGAGGCTCGTGAAGGAGTGACTACTGGTATAAGCGCTGCAGACAGAGCTCACACGATTTCCACCGCCGTAGACCCAGAAAACAATGCCGAAGACATTCGAAAACCAGGCCATGTCTTTCCGCTAATTGCTCGACCGGGAGGTGTTTTGGTTAGAGCAGGGCACACAGAGGGTTCCGTGGATATTGCACGCCTTGCCGGACTCCGACCCGCCGGTGTTATTTGCGAAATCTTGAATGAAGATGGTTCTATGGCACGACGTGAGCAGCTCGAAGAAGTAGCAAAAATATTTCGACTAAAAATGGTCTCGATAGCTGAGCTAATTGCATTCCGTCGAGTAAAAGAGAAGCTAGTCCGAAGAGAAGCGGAAATCGATATGTCGTTAATCTATGGCGACTTCCGGGTGATGGTTTACCAAAGCGAACTGGATTCGGCAGAACATGCAGTCTTCATCAAAGGAGACTGCACAACCGGAGAACCTCCTCTTGTTCGAATGCAGTCCGCAAACGTATCGATGGAGTTGATGAGTTTTATGCGACGTGGTTTTGAGAGTCCATTAGCGAAGGCACTTACAACCATCGAACAAGAAGGAAGAGGTGCGGTCGTTTGCATTGGATCCCCAAAGGGGGAAGAATGGATGACAGATATTGTAAAACAAATTGAAAACCCAATTCCCGCCGACCATGGTTTGTCTGACCGTCAACTCAGGAATTACGGGGTCGGAGCTCAAATTCTAGTCGATCTAAACATCGGACGTTTTCGATTGTTAACAAACAACCCTCGTCGAATCGTTGGTCTGGACGGTTATGACCTCGAGGTCATTGATACTGTTCCTCTGGCCCAACCGGCTAAGCAAGCGAACGTACGCCCGCTTAGAGGCGAATAAGAGCAAGTCTTCAAACCTAAAACTACATGCAGAGACGAAATACTTTTGTTAATCGACACCCATGCTCATATAAATTTTGATGCATACGCAGAAGACAGACAAGGAGCTATTTCGCGTGCGAAAGAATCCGGCGTCGAGAAGATCGTTTGCATTGGGATGTTACCTGAAGGAGGCGCACAGGCCCTAGCCCTGGCCAAAGAACACCCGGGTACTGTCTTTGCCTCCGTCGGTTGTCACCCCTACGATGCCCACCGTCTGGATAGCAAGATGCTTACAGCTATGGGTAAACTTTTAAAAGAACCAGAAATGATTCTCGTAGGAGAAATGGGAATCGACACCGTAAAAGCCGAAGTACCAATTGAAATCCAAAAGGACGCTTTTGCCAAACAGCTAGAGCTTGCCGTCGAGCACAACCTCCCTGTTTGTATCCACAGTCGAGAGGCTTTCCAGCTTTGTGCAGATGTAATTAGAAGTGTTTGTAAAAACGGATGGAAGGGATTCGCACATTGTTTTAGTGATGGCGTAGATGAGGCTAAGGGTTGGCGAGAGTTGGGATTTGTCGTCAGCTTTGCGGGACAAATTACTTTTAAAAATAAAAGCTGTGATTCTATACGCAACGCAGCGAAGAGCCTTACGCCTGATGAAGTCGTAGTTGAAACCGACTGTCCTTTTTTAACCCCTGTACCATTCAGAGGGAAACGCAACGAACCCGCCTATGTCAGGCACACGGCTTCCAAACTAGCTGAATTGTGGGACCTCCCTGAGGATGAGGTATTTCAAAGGATGTACGAGACCACTCGTCGCGTTCTCAATTTACCTAGTTAGAGACATCACGTATCTTTCTTTTCTATTGCCTACCCCTCGAGTAAGTACTCAAAAATGAGTGGCGCAACGATCGTTGCATCTGACTCAACCACATACATTGGCGTATCGACACCGAGTTTCCCCCAAGTAATTTTTTCTGTGGGAATTGCGCCGCTATAAGATCCATAGCTTGTCGTAGAGTCACTAATCTGACAAAAATACCCCCAGTATGGACAGGGCTTACGCATATCCTGATGAATCATCGGTACTACACAGATCGGGAAGTCACCCGCAATTCCTCCACCAATCTGGAAGAATCCAATGGTTCGTTTAGCTCCTTCTTTGGAGACGACACGAAGAGCCACGTCTTCGTGACTATATTCTGCTCCTAACTCTGGAAGGTCAATAATGGAGCAATCCATTGTTTCCCTAACATACCACTCGGCTAAGGCTTTAAGAGTTTCTGCCCCACTACGAACTGTATCAATACTCTTCAAGTGACCTCTCAATGCATGAGCCACAAAAACATTACCTAGAGTCGAATCTTCCCACCCTGGGATAAAAATGGGTAAATCTTTTTCAGCTGCAGCAAGAACCCAGGAGTTTTCGGGATCTATTTGGTAATTATCTACTATCGACTCCTCTCGTATTAGTTGATAAATAAATTCGTGGGGGAAAAAACTTTCCCCATTAACATCCGCCCTCTTCCAAAGTTCAAGCATCGGTTTCTCTATGACTCGGAAGGCTTTTTCTTCGGGGATACACGTGTCAGTCACTCTATTTAGTCCCGAACGCTCTAAATCTTTTTCATCCTCTGGTGTAAGATTCCGAAAATTCGGAATCCTCTTGTAATGATTGTGAGCCACAAGATTGAAAAGATCTTCTTCTAAATTTGCCCCCGTACAACAGATCGCGTGAACCTTCTCTTTGCGGATCATTTGCGCGAGAGAGATACCTAGCTCTGCTGTACTCATCGCTCCCGCCATTGCAAGGAACATCTTTCCGCCATTTGATAAATGGCTTTCATAGCCTATCGCCGCATCTCTAAGGGCCGCCGCATTGAAGTGTCGATAGTTGTGATCAACGAATTTCCGGATAGACAAATTTACTCCCAATCTGAGGCCACTCTTCAACCTGACATATCAAATTCTCTTGCTTGTATCCTGTAGCTCAAATTTCCGCCAAGAGGGCTTCCAATTATTGCAAGCCCTTTTGATAATTCCAGCTAATCCCGAGCCTCGAAGCCAAAGATGCATCCCCACACAGACTAGGGTCGGAAAACCTTCTCTGAACGACCCAAAATCCTTTCGTATTTGAGGCCTTCCTCTCACCGACCTCGCTCATAGACCAATAAGATGAGCTCGAATCACTCCTTTTTCCGAATGCAGCTGTTTTTTCCCCTTCTGCAAAAGGAGTACTAATTGTACCTTCAACAGGAAAGACAAATCGATCTGATGGAAAGAGTTCGAGCCATTCTGTTTCTGCATCAGGGAAACCCTCGCTGGCGTACAGGCTTACACTTAGTTCATAAAGTTGATCCCAGCACGCCATTGCTACGACAGAAAGTTGGGGAGAATTCGTACTTGCTCGAAATGATCCCTTAGGTGCGCTGGTCTCCTGAGAAAAGTGACTCACAATTTCTTGTACTGACAAAGCGTCCTCCTCGAGCTTTTCGAGTTGGCCAAAAATGTTGCCATCCGTAATTCCTGTGGATAAGTTAAATCTACCGTTATATCTCTTCATCACCTCGATAAACTCAGCAGTACTGTCCCCAAGCCTCAGGCCCATTACCAATGAAGCCCGCAAGAATTCCGGAGGGCGCTCAGAAAGCCGCCCTATTGCCCAATCTCGCTCAATCTGAGGATCAGTAACATACGTATTAGAAACACAGCCACCGAGAATTAAAAATCCAAATGTTACAATGAAGTAATGAGTTAAACGCATAGCTCACACCTGCCTCTTATCTATGGCCTAGTCGATTCTTCTACCAGGCTTTCTGCCATCCTACAACTAGAGTGAGATCCGTTTCAAGCTGAGGTCCGTCCAAGTTTCTGTAGACCGGAACATTAAGTTCCGCCCCGAATCGATGTCCATCGAAAGGCCCACCAATAAAGAGCCAATTCGCGCCAACCGAGGCGTTTACCGTTCGGCCTGCTCGCCTATCGGAATCAGCCGTGGGCGTCATCATCGGACTCTGCACGTCGTCATCCCCACGAATATTGCCCCAATCTTCATAATGAAAACCAAGAGAGGTACTTAATGAACGTCCCCACAGGCGCTGGAGCCATATAGAACTTCCAAAACGATGTCCCAAGGAATAGCTCTTATTATTTATCCCTGTACGCAAGGTACTTCTAAGTTGAGCACCAAAACTATAGTTCTCTGTAGAGCCAGAATATGTTATCCCGGGAAGAAAATCGTAGGTGCCTGAACCGATTTGCATCGGATAGGGTAGACGAACTCTACCCGAAAAAGTCGCATCTTTTTTATTAATACTGCCAGTTGGAAGGCTAACACCCAGGTTCAGATGAAGGTGGTGATCAATTCTATTGTCGATAAATTCACTATGCCAGTCGCGTAGTCGAAAGAGTCCGCTCAACTTAACATCACCAATACCGCGGCTTCGCGTTTTAATTTTAGCTCCCATTCTGTTTCTAATTTTCATCGACATTTCGACAAATGGCACCATGACACTCAGAGTCACATTGTCAGTCGGGGCCCACATTCCGCCCACCATGTGCATTTTCATGTCCATTTCTAAAGGCGACATCATAAACTGTGAAAGTACTTGCGAGGTGCTCGTTGAGCTTGTCCCGTCTCGGTTACCATCCATGCGCATCGACATGAAGCGATACGAGAGCATAAACTCCCCGGCATCATGCATGTGATCTCCCATCACGCCGATGGGAGCGTGCCTATCAGCTCTGGAAAGAACAGAACCAGAAGAAGGCTTGCCGGCTATAGCAACATTAGAATTCGTCAGAATCATGCAGGCTGTTATTTGAAAGAATCGCTTAAAAAAACCGCTAAACGTAATAGAGTTCACAATATTCCCTTTCGAAAATAAAGAATTGAAGGCTTAAAATCGATTGATAAAAAATCTATGAGAAAAAGCGGTCTATCTTAGGAACGACATCAGGCAGTTCGAAAACCCTGTTCCCTTCATCTTGTTCATGCACGTACACGTCGAGACTAAGCAATGATACAGTCAAAAGGATCGACGATTTTGCTGGTATTTGAGCTGTTCCAGTGGAGGTGGCCTTCCACGAAGCCTTGACGCATACACAAACGCCAACGCTCATCTCCGGACCTGTGCTCCCCCTTTGCGAAGAAACACTATCTTCCTGCCAAGTGGCATCATCCGCCTGGATCGTCCCGCTGGGACAAAGAGGCAGCGACACCACCAAGGCGTACATAAAGAGAAATACCAAGCAAAAGTGCCTGAACATCCCAAAAAGGTATCATAAGAGGCCATGTCTATAAACACGGATGGACGAGTTCATTAAATGGCAAAAATCTCCGCGACCCGTTTTGCGCCTTCCCCAACCGGCCATCTACACGTAGGTGGAGCCCGAACCGCGCTCTTCAACAGAGCGTTGGCACGAAAACTTGGAGACAGTTTCTTGGTTCGAATCGAGGACACCGATCAAGCGCGTTCCTCCGAAACTGCGACCTTGGGGATTTTAGAGGATCTGTCTTGGCTAGGCATCAATTGGGACATAGGGCCAGTTCATGGCAAGAGTGGCGGCGACCCAAATAACATCGGTCCGTTTTATCAATCCCAACGCCTGTCAATCTACAAAGGCATTGTTGAGCAACTTTTGGAAACAGATCTTGCATATCCCGCCTTCGAAACTCCCGATCAGCTCGACAAAATGCGCAAAGACGCGCGGCAAAAGAAAGTAAACTTTCGTTATCGTCGAGATAAAAGCTTCAGTCGGACAAACGCGATCGCAAGGATGCAACGCGAACCGCACGTCATAAGGTTCAAAATGCCTGATGGCCCAATAAAGGTTACTGACCAAGTTCTGGGTGAAATTGTATTTGGGGACGAACATGTGGAGGATTTTATAATTCTCAAGCGTGATGGTTTCCCGACATACCACCTTGCGGTAGTCGTCGATGACGCATTTATGGGCATAAGGCACGTATTGCGTGGCCAAGAACACTTAAACAACACTCCACGTCAGGTCGCTCTCCAAAAAGCGTTACACTATGCAACACCACTTTATTACCATGTTCCTTTAATCTTCAATCAAGATGGTTCAAAAATGTCTAAGCGCGACAAGGACAAAGTTGTGCGTTCATTCTATCGAGAAACCATAAACCGAAGCGAAATTTTAAAAGACCTACCCAAGCTACTCCAAAAAGAGGTCACTTTGTGGGAAAAGGACAAAAATCGTCAGCTATCGCCTAAGAGTCTATCCTCATTAGCCGATGGATTAGAGGTCAACCTTCCCGAAATTGATGTCGAAGACTTCCGTAAAGCGGGTTACTTGCCTGAGACGGTTTGCAATTTTCTATCTCTGTTAGGCTTTTCTCCTGGAAAACAAGACAACACGGATGAAAATCTCGAACGTTTCGACCAGAAGTACTTTTGTGAAAATTTTGAAACTGCAAAACTAGGACATTCTAATGCAAAGTTTGATAGAAAAAAATTGCTGGCGTTTAGTGCCGAAGATATCAACAACTTAACCCCAGATTCTTTTCTAAAGCATTGGGAAGAGTGGGCCAAGCGATACGAACCTTGGGTGTTTGATTCATTCGGCCTTGCAAAATGCACTTTAATAGCGTCAGCTCTTCAGTCACGATGTAAAACTCTGGCCGACCTCACAAGTCAAAAGGGACCCGGTGCATTCATTTATCTCGATGATCGAGGCGTAGTATTTGATGACAAAGCCGTCGCTAAATTTTTAATGAAAGGAGAGCCCAGTGGTTTGAAAATTTTATCTGAAGTACGTTCGGTGATTGCTAATATGATTACTTTTAATCCCGAAGATGTTGAACTTCGTGTACAAGAATTTGCGAACGAACACCAAATCGGCCTCGGAAAAGTAGCACAACCCCTCAGAGTCGCGGTTACCGGAATTGCGGCAAGCCCTCCTTTAGGGGTTACCTTGAATCTTCTAGGCAAAACATCGGTACTTATCCGAATTGATTCCTGTCTTAGCCAACACCTAAAAGGCTTTTCTCAAAACTGAAGACGAATCAAAATCAGGGAACCAGGGTCATAAGATGAAACTAGCGAATACACCAAAATGATCGGATGGATACACTCCATCTATTGCTGTATCACCTACAACCTGACATGAATTTACTATCGCTGAAGAATTTTTCGAACTCCAGATGTAATCGATTCTTACACCGCTAGAATTTTGAACCTTCGCATAAGGGTTTTCGATACTCCATGTTAAACCAAGCCCTTTTCCAGCTGTTTCAAAGGCGTCTAAAAAAGTCGGCTCAAGGACAGCTGTAACTTCTTTTCCCGGGGAAGAATTGAGATCACCCAGCACGAAATTATGATTACTTTTAAGTCCCCCACAGTCATTTAAGAAAATGTCATACGCCGAAATCAATTCTTTTGCTTGAATAGACCTTACTCTAGATGAACGGTGATGCAGATGGGTGCAAGCCGCAAAAATGCTTCCCTCTACATAATCAATTTCTACAAAGATTACTGCTCTCCGCTCGGACGATCCTCCGCTTGAAAGTGGATAGTTCCTCACCTTTAGAAAAGGAAGTCGACTCGCGATAGCGTTGCCGTATAAAACTCCACTTCTTTTCCAAAAAGGAACTACTTCCCCATAAGCTACTTCGTAGCCTAAATCGGAAACAAGGTCCGTTGCTTGACAGTTGTTCCCATCACGAAGCACCTCTTGAAAACCGATGACATCAGGCGAGAGTCCCTCGATCAAATCCCTTTGCGCTCTTTCGCGATTCGCGGAAGGGAGATTATCGTGCCAGAGATTCAGTGTGAGAATCTTGAACAAGCGAGTCTGATCACTCATAGTATTCTTGCAACAGGGTTCATATGAATGGCTCTCCTCATAGCTCTACTAACCTCACTAGTGCTTTGCGGCTACCGCATCATGAGCCCATCCTGAAGGCTCCGTCCTCGCGGGGATCTCTTGCCCTTCAACAGACTTGTAACCTGGTAAAGTAAACAGTGTTATGATGAGGACAAGCAGTTACGGAGGATTTTAATGCGTTTTGGCTTCATGGAAGATTTTCGAAATCCAGTTCAGTGGCGAAGGCCGTTTCCAGAATTTTATGAGGCCATCCTCAAACAAGTACAAAGGGCCGATGAGATCGGCTACGACAATGTCTGGCTTACCGAACATCATTTCACTGATGACGGCTACAACCCTTCTCTCCTGCCCACCGCCAGTGCGATAGCAACTCGAACAGAAAATATCAGAATAGGTACTTTTATACTTCTTCTCCCATATCAACACCCGGTGAGATGTGCCGAAGACGTCGTCTGCGCAGATATTTTCTCAAATGGACGGTTCGAGTTTGGGATTGGGCAGGGTTACTCTTATCACGAATGGAACGCGCTTTGTATGGATCGAAGTGAGCGCGCCGAAAGGATGAGCGAAGGAATTGACATCATCAAAAGACTTTTCACCGAAGAAAAGGTTTCTTATGACGGAAAGTTTACTCAAATTAAAGACCTTCGACTTTCCCCAAAACCGATACAGCAGCCTTACCCACCTATTTGGATAGGGGCTCGAGGGCCCAAAGCGATTCGGCGTGCAGCAAAAATGAGATATCACTTGATGGCGAC
>DKAI01000031.1 GCA_002450755.1 Deltaproteobacteria bacterium UBA6930 | reverse complement strand
GTGCTTCTCGCTCGCGATCGATCAACAGCGGGCCCAAGCGCGCCGGCAAAAGGACTGGTTTTGATGTCAGTATGCTACGGAAACCTCTGCCTTCTCGAGAGTTTAGCTTGACTCGGTGGTCATGCTTGGGTAATCCTTTGCGCCCTTGACCGGAATTGATTGCAAACGGTTTCCTGTGAAGTTGGTGACCGAGAGAGTCTTTATTAAGGAGCGATAACGAATGGGGGCAGTTTCCCATCAAGCAACTCAGCCTGCACGTCCAAAGGACACTGAACAGACTTGGTACGTAGTAGACGCGACCGACCAGGTCCTTGGAAGACTAGCAACCCGAGTTGCTAGCATCTTAAGAGGCAAGCATCGTGCGATCTTCACTCCTCATGCAGATCTTGGTGATTCGGTGGTGGTTATTAATGCGGAAAAGATTCGACTGACTGGCCGTAAGCTGCAACAGAAGACGTATTATAGGCATTCTGGTTGGGTAGGAGGGCTCCGAGAGGTTACTGCAGAAAAGGTTTTGAATGGACCTCACCCCGAGCGAGTGGTTGAAAAGGCGATTAAAGGAATGCTTCCCAAGAACAGTTTGGGACGAAAGCTATATAGGAAACTGCATGTATACCCTGGGGGCGACCACCCTCACGAAGCGCAAAAACCGGAGGAGCTGATCATTGGCTAACCTTTTAAATGTACTAGCGACCGCAACAGGCAAAAGGAAGACCTCTGTGGCTCGGGTTCGGATTGCAGTAGGAACAGGAAATTTCCAGATAAATGGAAGGCAATTAGAAGATTATTTTCCTAGAGAAGCTCTGCAGATGCAAATTAGGCAGCCATTAGAATCGGTGAACGCTGTTGGCAACTATGACATTTCCGCGAATATACGAGGGGGTGGCGTAGGTGGGCAGGCGGGAGCACTTCGTCACGGTATTGCTCGAGCATTAGAGAAGGTGGACCCGAAGCTACGATCAAGCTTGAAAAGGGGTGGCTTCCTTACTCGAGACGCCCGAAAGAAGGAACGCAAGAAGTATGGCCAGCGTGGGGCAAGAGCGAGATTTCAGTTTTCGAAGCGTTAGGCTCGAAGGAGATTTGGTTCTTTCAACGGGAGGCTTTACACGCCTCCCTTTTTTTTCAATGTATTGCCTAGGTAAATAGGGAAATCAGGAGGGTTGTCCAAATGAGAGTCGCGATTGTAGGGGCAAGCGGCTATACGGGGCTAGAACTTCTACGTATCCTTTTAAAACACGGCCATTGCTCCGTCACAGTCGCGACTTCCGAGCAACGAGCCGGTCAGGGTCTTGGCGAGGTGTTTCCAGCCTTCGCCGGTTTGACGGATTTGCGTCTTCAGTCTGTCGATGCAGATCACATTGCCGAAAATGCTGACGTGGCGCTTTGTGCTCTACCGCACGGAGCCTCTGCCGAGGTGGTTAGTGAGCTGCATGATCGCAAAGTGAAGGTGATTGATTTGTCAGCCGACTTTCGGCTCCAGGAGATGACGGTGTACGAAAAGTGGTATGGCAGCCATGCGGCGCCCGATTTGTTTGGGTCTGCAGTTTACGGTTTACCCGAGATCTATCGAGATAAGCTTGTGGGCGCAAACCTGGTAGCGGCCCCTGGCTGCTATCCGACCTCTGTTCTCCTTCCTCTCATTCCTTTTCTTAGAGAAGGAATTGTCGATCCGACCTTCCTCCATATAGACAGTAAGTCTGGAGTTTCGGGCGCAGGAAGAAAGCTAGCGGCTCAGTATCTCGCCTCTGAATTGGCTGAAAACTGGTACGCCTACGGTGTGGGGGGTGACCATAGACATGTTCCAGAGATCGAGCAGGAGGCGTCGAAGGCCGCAGAAACTTCTGTCCGAGTAGCCTTTACACCGCACCTTCTCCCGGTTGTGCGAGGGATGACAACAAGTGTTTACGCAAGACTTACTCGGAAAATAACAACCGAAGATGTCCGGTCGATTCTCGGGGCCAGTTATTCGGAAGAGCAATTTGTTAGGATAAGTCCCAAGGGTGATGTTCCACGAGTTTCTTCAGTAAGAGGAACTAATTTTTGTGATCTTGTGGGTTTTGTTGATGACAGGACAGGGAGTTTGGTGCTGCTTTCAGCTCTAGACAATTTGACCAAGGGCGCTTCAGGACAGGCAATTCAATGTCTTAACCTTATGTTCGGATTGAGCGAGGGGGAGGGTTTGGACTTGATTTCGCTTCCTCCTCAATAAAAGGGTGTTCTAGTCCATGCTGTCGGCCTCAGGACTTTGTGGCTCAAAAATTGACATATTAGTAACGCTCAGGGTATACATCTCAAGACCGATTCACAGGGGAAGAACGCTTTGTCGACTTATTTCGCCGATTACCCGCAGACAGTTCGTTTGTCGGTATCGTCGGTAGTCCAGAAGTGCGAGAATGCAGAAGAAATCTTGCTAATGCGTCGCAGTGATAACGGGAAATGGGGCTTGCCTGGTGGGTACGTCGAGCCCGGAGAATCTGTGACGAAGGCCGTCGAGAGAGAAGTTTTCGAAGAAACAGGCTTCAAAATAAAGGTTGGAGCGTTGATTGGAATTTATTCTGACCCGAAAACCCAGGTTATTGCCTACTCTAACGGTGACCGTGTACAGGCCGTAAATCTCTGTTTCAAAGGGACAGCCTTGGAACAGGGAGAGCCAACTACACCAGAGGAAACTTTGGATATAGGTTTTTTCCCCGTTACAGAGATGCCCGAGCCGTTCGTACCTATCCATGTCGTTCGTGTACGGGATGCTGTTGAGCAAAAAGTTAGTGTTGTGGTTCGATAATTGAGGAGCATTCGTGACTGCTAAACCTCTAAAGTTCATCTTTGTGACAGGAGGCGTTCTCTCCGGCTTAGGAAAAGGGCTCTCTTCTGCCGCAATCGGCTCGTTACTGGAGGCAAGGGGATTAAAGGTCAACTTTCTAAAGTTGGATCCGTATTTGAATGTAGACCCCGGAACGATGAATCCCATCCAACACGGCGAGGTATATGTAACTGAGGATGGCGTCGAGACGGATCTTGACCTTGGTCACTACGAGCGTTTTACGCACATGGAGGCAAATTCTCAAAATAATGTAACAGCGGGTCGGGTCTACGACTCTGTAATCGGAAAAGAGAGAAGGGGAGAGTATCTGGGTGGGACCGTTCAGGTGATTCCTCATGTTACAGATGAAATAAAAGAAAGAATTCACAGGGCGGGAGAAAATGTTGACATTTTGATTGTAGAAGTAGGTGGTACGGTAGGCGATATAGAATCCCTCCCTTTTCTTGAGGCTATAAGGCAGTTTCGCGCGGATGTAGGTCGCGAGAACGTTTGTAACGTACATCTTGCACTTGTGCCTTTTATTGCGGCAGTTGGCGAATTGAAGACTAAGCCACTTCAACATTCTGTTAAGGAATTACAAAGTGTAGGTATTGCTCCCGATATAATTCTCTGTCGAACTGATAGACATCTTCCTAGATCCGTAAAATCAAAGATTGGTTTGTTCTGTAATGTGGATGAGGATGCAGTTGTAACAGCTAAGGATGTAGATAATATTTACGAACTTCCTCTCGCTTTTAACGAAGAAGGCTTAGATGAGAAAATCACACGTGTTCTTGGGATTTGGACAGGTGCGCCTAATTTGGGAGCTTGGGAAGAGTTAATTCGTTCTTTGAAAGCTCCTGAAGCTGAAGTCCGGATTGCAATGGTCGGAAAGTATGTTGATCTTTCTGATGCCTATAAAAGTTTGAATGAGGCTCTGTATCACGGCGGTATCGGAAATCGATGTAGTGTAAAGATCGATTACCTTGACTCAGAGAAACTTACAGACACTGCAGTTTTGTCGCAGGCTCACGGGATTTTGGTTCCACATGGGTTTGGTTCAAGAGGAACTGCAGGGAAAATCGAAGCTGTACGATACGCGCGGGAACAAAAAATCCCCTTTTTTGGCATCTGCTTTGGTATGCAAATATGTGTTATCGAATTCGCACGAAATGTCGCAGGCTTGAAATCTGCAAACTCTACTGAGGTGGATGCCTCAACACCTCACCCAGTAATCGATTTTATGCCGGAACAACGCGAAATTGAGGGCACTGGGGGTACGATGCGGTTAGGAGGGTACCCTTGCAGTTTGCGTGAAGGGACAGTGGCACATTCCGCCTACGGCACGTTTGATATCTCCGAGCGCCACAGGCATCGCTATGAATTTAACCCCGAGTATCGAGAGCGTTTAGAGAATGCGGGTTTGATGTTGTCGGGGTCGTCTCCCGATGGAAAGCTTGTGGAAGTTGTTGAGATCTCCGACCATCCATGGTTCTTAGGTTCCCAGTTTCATCCTGAATTTAAATCTACTCCTTTTGCGCCCCATCCATTATTCGTATCTTTTATTCGCGCAGCTCGGTCTAGGAGTGACGGGTTAGAGCATTGAGGGAGCTTTGGTGTTAATCCGGAGCGGCAATCTCCTCTGCTAATACGACCTGATAGTTCAGTCCCTCATATTCGACCCCTGTTCCGTGGATAGACCACTGCTCTGTCCAGGCATTTGCAAATTCTTGTAGGCTCTTGTTGTCCCAAACAGTTTTCCATGAGGCTAAATCTTCGATTTCGAGTAGGTCGTAGTGTGTGAATTCCACTGTGCCGACCATTTCGTCAACGACTTTCCAATTGGCGTATCGTTTTACTCCCGGAATGTTGTTGAAGAAGGGGTTGTCTGTTGATCGAAGCCAGTCCTCGTAGACTTCGGGGTCAACGTGACTCCCAATTTTATAAGTAAGAAGAATCATTGTTCTTGGTTTATCCATGGCTTCTCCTTGAAGGGCTGTATTTGATAATAAATTAGCGATATAGGTTGAATGAGAAACTGTCAAATATGCTTTGTTCCAGAGTATTGGAAAAGACTCGCTCTTTTAACCTAAATTTACTCGAAGTCTTTATTCAGATTTGCAAGGCAATATTTTGGGTGCCGCTATTATCTCATTTCGGGGACGTTAGCTCAGTTGGCTAGAGCGCTGTGCTCACACCGCAGAGGTCGCTGGTTCGAATCCAGTACGTCCCACCAAATTTTTAGTTCAATCTTTGGTAGAGACAAGGAATTGAGACACGTGTACATTTTACGATCAAGGCCCGGTAGCTCAGCTGGATAGAGCACCAGCCTCCGAAGCTGGGGGTCGCGCGTTCGAATCGCGCCCGGGTCACCATACGAGCTGATTTTATCTAGTTTTCTTCTCCAAAACACTTAGAGTGAGACCAATGAGAGCTTTTGTTCCCGTATTTAGAGTGGGTTTGAGTTCTGGGGCGAACTCAGCAGAATGTAAACTCGGTAAGGGGGCTCCCCCGTTTTTTGAGGCTTCAAGTGCTTTAGGATTTGAGCTTCCATAGAAGAAAAACAAGAGTGGAACGGCCGGTTCATAGGCATAAGAGAATGCATTCGTCTCATCGGTACCAAGAATCTTTTTGGTTTCCAAAACGTTTTCTTCTCCAAGTGCATCCTGAAATCCCTTCACGGCAAGTTGTGTAAGATCAGGATCGTTATAAGATGAATTTAAGCCGGAAGGGAGAAACGTGACTATCGGGAGTAGCTCATCTGGTATTCCGTACGCCTTAGCTTGGTTGATAGCTATCCGTTCTATACCGGTTATTAACTGGTCTCGAACTCTTTCCGAGTAGAACCGAGTTGTGAGTTTTAGCTCTACCTTTTCCGGGATAGCATTGACTTCGAATCCACCGTGAATTGATCCGATGTTTAAAGAAGCTACTTCAAGTGGTGACACTTCCCTCGTTATTAAAGTTTGTAGGGCAAGTACTATCTGGGCTGCCAATGGGACCGGGTCCTTAGCATCCTCCGGAAATGAACCGTGACCTGGTATTCCGCGGACAATTATTGTCGCAGTTTCCGCTCCGGTAGTCACATGGCCTTTTACCCAGGCGACTTTTTGGCTGGGAAAAGTGGGCAAAAGGTGATAGCCCACTATGTAATCCGGCCTTGGAATTTTAGATAAGAGACCGTCTTCAATCATTCCTCGCGCGCCCACAAGGTTTTCATCGGCCGGTTGGGCGATAAGAATCAGCGTACCTTCCCATTTTTCACGCATAGTACTCAGGAATCGAATGGCCCCGATACTCGAAGCCATCATGGCGTCGTGTCCGCAGGAATGTGATACCGGGACTTCGGTGCCGTCCGCAGCAATCGCAGTAACCCCACTTGCATAGGGAAGGTTTGTATTTTCCTTTATAGGCAGTGCGTCCATCACTGTGCGGATTGCTAGGACCGGCCCCTCTCCATTCTTTAGAATTCCGACTACACCATAACCCCCGATACGTGTTTGAACCGTGAATCCAGCCTTCTCCATTTCGGCAGCGAGACGAGCGCTAGTTTCTCTTTCTTGATCGTGGAGCTCCGGGTTTTTGTGAATATCAATGTAAATTGATTCTAGGTACGAGTAATCACGATCGATAGCTTCGTTGAGTACTTCGTTCGCGTACGTTTTGGTCGCACTTGATAGAGCAGTGCTAGAAATAAATATACTCAAAAGAAATTGTGGGAGTAGTCTGAAGGTGGCGGTCATTTCTTATATTGCTCCTTGAAAGGTTGAATTACTTCACTTCGTGAATCCTTCCAGTTTCAACTTTGTATATAAAACCTCGTATATTTTCTTTGTGCGGGATAAATGGACTTGACTGGATTCTCGCTATGGATTGGCGAACATCGTCTTCTAGATTGCTAAATGTTTCAATCGAAAATGAAGGCCTGATTCCAGTCTCTTCCTCAAGAGAATCTTTGAGACTCTGGTCAGTAAAGGTAAGCATTCCACATCCGGAATGATGCAAAACCATGATCTCTCTGGTTTGTAAAAGACGCTGCGAAATAATGAGCGACCGAATTACGTCGTCTGTTACGACGCCTCCTGCATTGCGGATAATATGGGCATCGCCCTCGTTTAAACCCAGCGCGGATCCCGTTTCTAGTCTTGCATCCATGCATGTAACGATTGCCAGCCTTTTTCGCGGAGGCGCAGGAAGGGAGCCAACAGAAAAGGCTTCTGCGTAGGTAACGTTATTGTTTAAACAATCTTCAATTGAGTTCATATCTGGTGTGCCTATAGCTAAATTATTGATCTATTCTTAAGAAATGTAATGCATGCATTGGCAAGTTTTTCAGGTTCTTCCATCATTATTAGATGGCCCATTTCTTTTCCGATTGCCCCTTCGCCGAGGCCTTCCGGGATTAAGGCCAATGTGTCCGAAACCGCTTGGTCCGAAATATGATAGTCGCCTTCGCCCTTAAACAAAAAGAGGGGGCACTTCACTTTCTTTAAGTCCTCTCGAACATCGTGATCATTCCAAGCTTCCATATCTCCAACCATACTGCCTTGATAGGTGCAGCGGTGTTGCCATTTAGATTCGATTACTTTCTCCTCGTCGCAAGGGTAATACATTGCGGAAGTAGAAACTAAATCCACCATTGCTTGAAAACCTGGGTACGTGTGAGCATCTCTGTATTCAGATAAAAAGTTTAGGGATCCTGACGTCGATGCTGCACATTCAAAGGCCATCCCGGCGCGGATTTCAGTCGGATAGTGACATGCCAACTGCATCGTCATGTCACCACCAATGCCACTCCCACAAACAATCGGCGCTTGGTCTGGACACACGGCCTTAATGAAATCCATAACCCAATCTGCATAGTCTCTGATTTTGTTAAAGGGTGTCCAGTTCACGGGGTAGGATCTGGAATGCCCTGGTAAATCTGGCGCGATTACTCTCAATCCCTGGTCCGCCATTAAAGGCAAAAAGTGTCGCCACTGAAGAGAACACGCGCCGCCCATGTGGATGCAGACGAGAGGGATACCTTCGCCACACTCGTCATAGAAAGCCCTGGAATTTTGAACAGATACGTAATGACCGGTAATTTCTCGGCTCATTGATTACCTCCTAAGATGTTGTCGTGATTTCGCGAATCTTATTTATAAGTATGAAAGTAGACTCGTACATACGGTTGGCCTGGAGCATATTTCCGTCAACACAAATGCGTCCTGAGTTTAGGAGCGCAGCGCCGACGTTTTTCGGGGCAGCTGTCTTTCGGAGTTCGGTCCAGACTTCGTGATCTCCCGAAATCATATAATCCCAACCTAAGGGATTAGCAAGGGGATGATATTCCATTACATCTATCACCTCGCCGCCGTAGAGTTTGAGCCAGTACTGTCGTTCTCCAATACCGAGAAGTACTTTTACGTCCGACCACTTGGTTACCCTGTTAAAGTCGGAATCTTTGTTTAAGGCTTCTTGGAGGGATTCAATAAACAGAAGACTTGGGAATTCCATCGGTTTTCTTTCCTTGAGAGTATGTGTTTGCAAAACTCTAATTTGAGTAAAACTATAGGTGCTAGTGTAGACCCTGCGATCGCCGAGCTACAATGGTGAACACGGCTTTTTTGCACGGCGCTCTGGAAAACGTGAACCATGGCCTCTCGAATTCGTAAAATTCATATTTATCATCCCAAACCGGAACGACTTATAACTGCTATTGAGAAAAAACTTCCGGATCGAGAAATAGTTGCTTGGACGAAGGAAGAGGCATTTTTGGCTGGAATTGAAGAGGTCGAGGCTCTAATAGCTTTTCGACCCCCGAGAGGAGAGTGGGCAAGAGCCGTAATGCTCCGTCTGCTTCAGACGACCGGTGCGGGTGTTGATGCGGTTCTTCCAGCCTCAGATCTTCCTTCTAGGGTTAGAGTGACGAATGCAAGAGGTATCCATGGGGAATACATGGCCGAATTTGCTTTGGCAATGGTTCTTGCCTTTGAAAAAAGGATACCTACATGGCTTGAGGAAAAAGCTAAACACCACTGGAAATATCATAGTCTCGGAATGTTACGAGATAAGAGAGTGTCAATCCTGGGGATTGGTTCTATAGGAAAAGAGGTGGCTCGAGTATTTCGCGCTATGAACATGATTGTCTCAGGTACTCGAAGAGGAGGGGAGGCGCTTCAAAATGTTAGCTTGGTTGTGACACCAGAAAAAACGAAAGAAATAGTTTGCGATGCGGATTTTGTAATTGTTCTTTTGCCTCTTACACCCGAGACTCGTGGCTTTGTAAATGACGAAATTTTGGAGGCAATGCCTAAAAAAGCAGTGTTAATCAATCTAGCTAGAGGAGGGATAGTCGATGAGAACGCGCTTATTAAAAGGCTAGAAAGAGGATTGTTGCGTGGAGCCGCAATGGATGTGTTTTCTCAAGAGCCCCTTTCTCCAAATGATCCAATTTGGGATGCTCCGAATACAATTGTAACCCCACATCTTTCGGGTTGGTTCCCAGGGTATGAGGATCGTTTGGCGAATATCTTTGTATACAATTTATCGGCACTTGAAGTCGGGAATTCTCTTCGAAATGAAGTGAATCGTACACTGGGGTATTAGAGAGGATATAAAATATGGATCGTCCGCTTTGTTTGATTATAGGTGCAGGTGAAGGTTTAGGGTGTTCGCTAGCTAAAAAATTTAGTCTTATGGGTTTTGCGTTGGGCCTCGTTTCAAGGTCTGAAAGCGGGAGTAGGGCTGCGCTCAAGGTGTCTCGCGATGTTGCCGGAGAAAAGAATGCCGAGTATTTTAAGGCTGATGCTTCAGATCCGCCTTCTATCGAATCGGCCTGCTTGGAGGCAGAAGAAAGATTTGGCAATCCAGGAGTCCTTCTTTACAACGTTAGTGGGTACTACGCTCGAAAATCTCCGTTAGAACTGGATTATAGTGAGTTAGAACTAAATTATCGGGAAGAGGTTTTGGGTGCCCTTGCTGCAGCTAAAGCAATTATTCCGGGCATGATTTTACGGCAGGCAGGGACCGTGATTTACTCGAGTGCAACAGCCGCATTTCGCGGTTCGAGTACAAATCCACTCTATTCTCTCGGAAAATTTGGTCTTCGCTCTCTTAGCCAAAGTCTCGCGAAAGCCTATAGCAAGAAAGGTGTACATGTGGCGCATGTACGCCTGGACTGCGTTCTCGATACTCCAAGTATAAAGAAAAGTTATCCAGATTTTGATCGAGAAAAAATGTCCAGTACGGATGATGTTGCCGAAACTTACTGGTGGATTCATCAACAACCTCGAACGGCTTGGAGCAATGAAATCGAGTTGAGACCTTTTACGGAAGAATGGACGTTCTAATGGCTAAAGGCTTTCAGGGGTCGGGATCCAGGCAAGGCCACGTACTTCCCCGAATTCTCGCTCTAATTTTTCCCAAATGTTCCCACCATCTTTGCTGATATAGATGTAACCGTACAGAGTATTGGCAACAATGAAATTTGGATCTGAGGGATGAACTGCGAGCCAATAAATAGTCGAATTCGGTGGAGGTGAAAGTTTAGCACTATTCCAGCTTTTTCCTTCGTCGATTGAAACGCGGATAGCGCCAGTTTTCCCTGGTATGGTATTTCCGTTTGCTATCAGGGTCACTTTTTTGTCGTTTGCCTTCAGTGCGATACCCCGACAGTACGAGATTCCTTTGTTGCCGAAAAATTTTGGAAATTCTTGCAATCTCCAAGTTTCCCCTTCGTCTGTGCTGGTCCAGAGTCCATCGGGAGTCGTGGCAAGCACTCTAGTAGGCTCACCTACTGCTACTTCCACGCAGTGAATGTCATCGTTTAATGGACTGTCTCCTCTTTTAGGAGTCTGTTTCCAAGTGTTTCCGCCATCTTTGGTTTTGTACACACCATCGATTTCGACTCCGACCCATATTGTTTGATCGTCTCGCGGGTCGAAAACGATGCTTGTGACCTTAGGGGCCCCGGCAAAGCATTCCTTGGCGGGGTTTAAAGGGAGCTCTTCCCAATTCTTACCTCCATTGCAAGTTTTATAAAGAGAAGGAGGTTTTGTGCCAACTAAAATGGTTTCGGGATCGTTTGGGTGAATTGCTAAAGACCAAATGTGCGTTCCGTAGAAAGGAGAGTCGACGAGCGCCCAGGACCGCCCAGAATCTTTACTTCGGTACAAGCCGGCATCAGAACCGGCCAGAAGGATCGATGGGTTGGAGGGCGCCGACACGATGTGGCGCACTAATATTTCTCCCGGTTCGGCATCAAAAGGAAGATCCATTTTTGCTTGCCGCCAATGTGCGCCACTATCAGAGCTGTACCAAACCCCACTGCCTACTGTTCCTACGCAAATCGTATGCTCATTCATATCGCGATTCCTGTCCAAACGTTTTGTAAAAATTGAGCAACATAAATATCGTGTCCCGAGCTAGATGTCTAAACGATTAGGAGCATAACTCCGATCAAGATGCCCGCCATTCCAAGGAGCTCTAACGGGGTTATCCGCTCGCCGAAATATCGTACCGAGATTAGGCAGGTGAAGATGACTTCGATCTGGCCCACAGCTTTTACGTAAGAAGCATTCTGGATAGCCATTGCAGTAAACCAGCAAATTGAACCTAGTCCGGAAGTTACTCCTACGAATCCACAGGGACGCCACAGGCGTCGCATTAAGCTAAAATCAGATCTTCGAAAGAATAAAAGAATGAGACCTAAAACGAACGTCTGACTAGTCGTGACTATGAAAATCGTCCACGCACTTCGAAAAATAATCGGGCCTTCTATCGAAAGGGTTGCTTCTCTCAAAAACAAGTAAGACAAACAAAACAAAAAGCCTGAAGATATTCCCAAAACTATTGATTTCTGAGTAACTTCCTTCGACGCTTGGAAGGGATTTTCTGACACCGCTTTTATTTTTGCGGTCGACATCGAAACTACGCCTAAGCCGGTTAGAGTTATTGCTATCCAACCGAGGAGAGTAATGGATTCCGAGAAAAAAAGAGATCCTATTACCGCTGCTTGGACTAAATCTGTTTTAGCGAGCATTGTTCCAACAGCAAAGTTTCTCAGAGTGAAGAGCTTAATCAAAAAGTATGTTGCAATGACCTGACTCACCCCAGTAGACAACGAATAAAGAATGTAAGTCTTCGTGAATTCCGGGAGAACTTGTCCACTAATTGTTATCGCAAGAAGAAGGAAGCAGCTTATCAATGGGAGTCCGAAAAGAGATCGAACGTAGGTGGTAGACCAAGTCGAAAGCTCCGAATTCAAGGATTTTTGTGCGGCTGTTCTTACCGCCTGCATGATTCCTCCAAACATGCTAATTGGAATCCAGATCAAATCCATAGGGCCCTCATTGATTTTAAATTTCTTGTGAATTCCAAAGTATTTGTTTTTACGTCTTTCACTAGCTAAGAAGTCATTTCAAGAAAATTCTCTACTTGGAAGTCTGCCAACTCGGATCTAAGAGGTAAAGTTCAATATGCTTATTGTTGAGGGTTTGCGTATTTTCTCTCCAAACTTGGAACCTTTTCGGAATGGAAGGACCAGCAAATGACAAATCCAATGAAATTTATTCAAATGTTGAAGACGCTTCTTCGTGCTATTCGAATGCGTCCACTGGACAAGGATCTAAATTTATCTCTAGGAAAACTAATTGCGAGTAACGCAAAGTCTTTTCCCGATAGAGAATTTCTTCGATTTGAAGGTACACGAACGACCTGGGGCGAATTTAATAATCTGGCGAATCAATACGCCCAAGAATTGCGAAAAAATGATATTAAATATGGTGATTGTGTTGCAGTCCTAATGGAAAATAGTGCCGCGTTTTTAACCGCTATTGTTGGTATAAGCAAACTAGGAGCAATAGCAGGTTTAATAAATGTTAATCAACGAAAATCGGTACTCGCTCATTCGATTGCATTGATTTCCCCAAAAATGGTTTTGCTCGATGATGCGTGTATCGATGCTTATCTTGAAATTCGTGATAATTCACGAATTCAGAATATAAAAGTGATGTGTACTTCTAAGGAAAGTTCTCAGAATCAATTAGAATGGGCATCGGCATTTTGTGCATCAAAAGATCGCAAAGAAATTCCAGATCCCGAAGAAACAGAAAGGGTAAAGCTAAAAGATTCGTGTTTCTACTTGTTTACTTCGGGAACGACGGCTCTTCCGAAAGCTGCAGTAGTAAGTAATGAGAGGTTGTTTCGTGCTATGCAAGGATACGGAAGAGTTTGTTTAGACCTAAAGGGGAGTGACAGGCTCTATAACTGTCTTCCTCTTTATCACGCTACGGGATTGATCGTCGGTTTTGGGAGTGTGGCCTATGCAGGCGCTCAGATGTTTTTACGAAAAAACTTTTCCTCTTCCGCATTCTTGCGGGAGACTCGGGAGGAGAAGACTAATATATTTATCTATGTAGGTGAACTTTGTCGTTACCTAATTTCCGGAAATGAAGATGAAGAAGAGGCAAGGAATCCGATAATTAAGGCTATTGGAAATGGGCTACGGCCTGATATCTGGATGGAATTTAAAGAGAGGCTGGGCATTCCGGAAGTCTATGAGCTCTATGGAGCTTCGGAAGGGAACGCAGGATTCGTAAATGCTTTTAACAAAGACGAGACTATTGGTTTTGGTATAACACCACACTTGCTAGTCCAGGCTGACAATGACACTGGTGAGAGCATTCGAAGTAAAGACGGAACCTGCAGAGTAGTTAAAAAGGGAGAAGTCGGTCTACTTCTCACTGAAATTTCCAAGAACGCACGTTTCGATGGATATACGGATTCTGCTGAAACGGATAAGAAGTTGATTAGGGACGTTTTAGTCAAGGGTGACGTTTATTTCAATACCGGGGACTTGATGCGTCAGGTTGATGTGGGGTTTGCATTTTGGAAGCCCCATTATCAATTTGTGGACAGGACCGGTGATACGTTTCGATGGAAAGGAGAAAATTGTTCAACGAGTGAAGTTGAAGGTATTTTGAACCGCTTAGAGGGAATATCGTCTGCAAATGTGTATGGAGTCTTAGTTCCTGGAACTGAGGGACGCGCCGGAATGGCGGCGGTTACGTTGTCAGCAGATAGTCTTTTTTTAGACGAAAATGCCCGAAATCGATTTTACGAAGAACTCTCCAGCGAACTTCCGCCGTATGCCATTCCTCTTTTCGTCCGTATTTTGAAAAGACAACCACAGACGAGTACGTTTAAATTACAAAAGAACGAGTTGCGGGAAGAAGCCTATCATTTGGGCCGTAGTCATGGAGACCTAGTGTTTGTGCTGAAGCCGGGCGAGTCTAGTTATACGCTTCTGAAGCCTGAATTTTATGAATTGATTCAAGGCGGGCAGGGGGGTTTTTAATTAGCTTGAAGAGGAAGTTTGAGTTGATGAATTATTAGGGCAGTTATTTGGGCTGTCGCATTCGGCATAAATCTCATGACGGTGCCTACGGATCGTCATGCCACGATCCGTGGCTATTTTGTTCTGTCTAGCTTCTATTTCATCGTCTTCAAATTCGAAGATATTCCCACAAACAGTGCAGATCAGGTGATCGTGATGTGTGCCAAGCTTTGCAACTTCAAATCTTGCCTGGCCATCGGTAAAATGTCGCTCTTCGGCAACGCCCGATTCAACGAGAAGGCGGAGCGTTCGATAGACAGTAGTAAGTCCTATATTAGGCTCGTGAGTCTTCATTTGCTCGGCTAATTCCTGAACTGTCAGGTGACCAGAGATTCCCAGAAAGACTTCCAACACAAGGGCTCGTTGCTGGGTTTGCTTCAGTCCTTTTTTTTGAATGAATTGTGCAAATTGTTGTCTGGCGATCTCCTGTTCGGGGCCGGACCCAATTCTGAGCTGGGAGATCGATTCTGCCAGCGACATAGTTACCTCATTGCAAGGGTTTGGGGGAGCCTTGATAGAATCCCATCGTAGGGAGTTTTGCCAGTGCTAATGGTTTTTTGTTGCTGAAGTTGATAAGAAAGTTACATGATTAGACCACACGTCCTAAACCGTATCGGGCAGATGACCCTTTTGGGTGTTTTTCTCGTGTTTATTCCAGAACCTTCGCGATCTCTAGATATCTTGCTTACAAATGACGATGGTATTGAGGCTCAGGGTATTTCGATCCTTCGCCAGGCTCTGTTGGCGCAGGGGCACGAGGTTTTAGTTGTGGCGCCTGGCTCTAATCGAAGCGGTAGCGGTCTGTCATTGACTGTAGGTCCTGTATCGGTTGAACAACATTCACTCGGATTTGCAGTTTCCTCTACACCCGCAACCGCCGTTTTGTTGTCCAGAAAGATTAAGCCTGACAGAGAATTTGATATCTTGGTGTCTGGCATCAATCACGGTGCGAACGTTGGTTATGTTACCCCCGTTTCCGGTACCGTTGGTGCAGCGCTTACAGGAGCCAGTCCGATGGGACTTAAGCTTCCATCGATAGCCATAAGTACGGATTTACCAGACCGGGATGCAGGTTCGGAGGCAGGTAGGGCTCAGCTAAGGAATGCTGCTGAGTTTTTGATACAAATCATTTCCGCCCTCCAAAAGGCCACTCCTGAAGGTGGTTTGCTTTTGCCCCCCGGTTTGGCCTTAAACGCGAACTATCCATTAGAAGAGGAAGTTAAAGGGATCCGTTTTTGCCGTCAGGGCTCTACTGGTACAATTTCGATCACCTACGAACAAGGCGATGATGGGGTGTTTTTTCCAAAGATTTCATCTGTGAGCGAGGATCAAAAAGACCAGGAAGGCACCGACACCGAGGCATACAGGGCTGGCTTCGCAACTATAGTGCCGGTGTGGCCTTATCTTTCCGCCTCAGGCTCTTCCTTTCAACGCGTAGAAGAGAAACTTGGTCGATTGTTTATCGTGTCAGATTAGAATCTAGGGTCGCTGCGAAAGACAATTGGTCCTTGGGGTCTGCTTCGGCCAATGTCCCAAGGCTCGATTGTGACAACTAGATTTCTAGCGTTTTCTAGTTCTCGGTCTGCATAAGTGAAAAAAGCCGCGTCTCCAGAGGTATCAGCATCAAAAATGCCCAAGTGGACCAGACGCCCCTCATTGTTTTCTAGCCAAAGCGAATAAACTCTTGCCGGCCCCAACCGTTGGAGACCAGTAGCTTCCAAGAAGCAATTAAGTCCTTCAGTTTGACAAACTATGGATCCAATCGAGCTTCCATCGTGGTTGATGACGGGCCAAGACGCGTTTACGAGGCTTCCTTCCGTTTCAGATGCCCAAGACGACAGAAGCTGATTTTCTGCTTCGAGAGCCTGGATTCTTGCATCACGGAGAGCAATTTCCAGAGTTGTTTTTTCAGAGCCTGGGCGAGGTTTGTTCCATGAAGGCCCAAGAAAAGCAGAGACTAACACGCCAAGCCCAAAGGCTAATGCTATGCCTGCGCTCAGAAAGCTTAAAGATTTCTGACGTCTTCGTCTGAACCTTGTCTGCCAGGTTCTTTCCTCACTGGTTTGGTGTTGGGATCCGACGATTCTCGCCATGAGGCGTCCCTTGACCCCTCTAGGAGGGTCTGCCGGTTTGGCTAGCTGTGCGAGGTTGCATACGAGCTCGGCTTCGAAAAGAATTCGCTGCCTGCAACAACCACACTCTGAAAGGTGTTTCGAGATAGCCTGGCTCCCCGAATCATCAAGTCCTCCAGACAACCAAAGGAAGATCTCTTCATTCGAGCAAGTAAGACAGTTTCTCTGATCCCCCACGGCTAGCTTTCTCCCCGTATAAGCTCTCGGTTTTTCTCTAAGACTTCCCGAAGCACTAAGAGAGACTTTCGAATTCGAGTTTTTATTGTGCCGAGTGGTTCGCCTAATCTCTCCGCAATTTCTTGGTGTGTTAGACCGCTGAAAAAGGAAAGGGTAACTGCCTTTCTATGAGGATCGGGCAGGTGAGCGAGACACTCAGTAACTTTCGTTCGACGCTCTTGCAAAAGAATGTCTTCGAGAGGGCTGGGCTTTTCTAAGCTCACTTGCTCTAACTCGGGTCCTTCGGAGGAGTCTCGCCAGACAGGTGATCTCAGCCTTTTGAAACGAAGTCGATCGATAGACCGGCTCCGGGCGAGGGTCATAAGATACGCGAGAGGAGTGGCCCTATTGGGGTCGTATTTTTTGCGATGTTGCCAAAGTTGCCAAAAAACTTCTTCAAGGATTTCTTCCGCTTCGCTTCGATCCCCAATAATTCT
>DKAI01000001.1:2606-4151 GCA_002450755.1 Deltaproteobacteria bacterium UBA6930 | reverse complement strand
GTCAAGGTGATCGTCATTATTACTGGCAATGTACTCCTCGTAGTTGCCGTTAAAATCTCTCATACCTTCGGATGTGAGCTCGATAATCCGATCGGCTAATTGTGAGACAAACCATCTGTCATGCGATACGAAGAGAAGGGTGCCTTCATACAGACGAAGTGCTTCGACCAAGGCACTGATTGACTCAAGGTCCAAATGATTAGTTGGTTCATCTAGGAGCAGCACGTTTGGTTTTTGAGCCATATGTTGAGCAAGGATAAGGCGAGCTGCTTCACCCCCAGAAAGTGCAGTAATCTTTTTATCGGCATCGTCTCCTGTGAAAAGGACTGAAGCTAGGCGCTTTCGTATGCTTCCAATCGTCTCTTGAGGGCAAAGGTTCGTCAACCAAGATTCGACAGTCTGGTTATGGCTGCCAATTTGAGCTTTGTGATCTTGCGCTATGTAACCCTTGTGAGTTTCATAGCCCCACTTGATGTTTCCTGCATCGGTATTCAATTCTCGAACTAAAATTTTCAAAAGAGTGGACTTGCCGATTCCGTTAGGTCCGATTACTGCAACACTTTCCCCACGAAAAAGAGTCATTGAGATGTCATTTAAGACCATATTATTGTCAAAAGATTTACTCAAATTCTTTATAGAAAGAACTTCTCGTCCACTTGGTCGGATTTGGTTAAAAGAAAAACGAGGGTATTGTCGCGTACTTTTCGGTAGTTCGTCTACCGTTATTCGTTCAATAGTTTTCAACTTACTTTGAGCTTGTCGAGCTTTACTGGCTTTGGCCCGAAAGCGTTCAACAAAAGCTTTTTGTTCAGCAATTTTTGCTAGATTTTTTTCTATTTCTTTTTCTCTACGGGCACGATCTTTTGCTTTAGCTGTGGTGAAATTTTCGTAATTTCCCGGATAAATTTTGATTGTCTGATAGTCAACATCGACAATAGAGGAGGCGACGTTATCAAGGAATCGATGGTCATGGGAAACGATCAGACTTGTTCCTTCGAAGGTGATTAGAAATTTCTCCAGCCATCGGATTGATAAGATATCTAAGTGATTTGTAGGTTCATCAAGGAGCAGAATGTCTGGCGTTGAAGCTAAGACTTGAGCGAGTAAAACTCTAAGTTTGAAACCGCCGGAGAGGGTAGACAACTTGTTTTGGTGGCTAACCGAGGGGATACCTAACCCTTCGAGTATTTCACTGGCCTTAGCTTCCAGAGCGTACCCGTTGTTCCTGTTAATGTAGTCTTCGAGCTCGGCGTACCTATCGCCATCGAAATGTTCTTGCGAACGATCGAAAATTTCATTTCTTTCTCGGAAAGCTGCCCACATTTCTTGATGCCCCATCATTACAACGTTTTGTATGGGATGGTTATCGTAATCGAAGTGATCTTGACGGAGTACACCGAGACGTGCCTTTCGGGGGATCTTTACGTCGCCTTGAGAAGGTTCCTCTTCGCGGCCGAGTAGCTTTAGCAGGGTAGATTTTCCGGAGCCGTTTGCTCCGACTACGCCATAGATCTCACGCGGATTGAATTGCAGGTTCACGTTCTC
>DKAI01000001.1:0-2235 GCA_002450755.1 Deltaproteobacteria bacterium UBA6930 | reverse complement strand
CCAAGCATAACGAGTAGAAATAATTTATGCTTTCGGCATGGAGGTATGGCATGCCATTAAGATTTGAAATCGGAAATAAATTTCCGTCTTTTTCTTTGAAGGGAGAGGACGAACGGGTCATGTCGTTCGAAGAGCTTTCTGATGGGATGCCGCTACTGCTTGTCTTTTATAGAGGTCCTTGGTGACCCAAATGACAGGTTCAACTGTCGGAACTGGTCGAGTTCCATCGGTCCACCAATGTCGCATACTGTCGCGTAGCGGCAGTATCTGTTGACCCTCCTAGAGTTCAGCAAGCGTTCAGGGCTGGCTTGGGTGCAAAGTTCCCCTTTTTAAGTGATCAGGATCTCGAACTAACAGAAGCATTGGGAATTAAAGAGACTACGGATAAAATTCATGGACCTTTGCCCGTTCCGTTTACATTCGCGCTGCTTCCGGATCAAACAATTTTCCGCATATTTAATGGTTGGTATTTTGTTGGAAGACCCACCCCTGAAGAACTAAGGCAGACTATTCGAGACTTGATGGGCCGTACGGTCAAGGATTTGGATTTTCGGGGCGATTAGATAAGAACTTAAGATCTCCTGTAGGAAGCGGCAGGGTGTCTCTCACTTAGTCGTGGTTGTCCAAAGAGCTTTTCCCTTAAAGTGCCAGGAGTGTAGGCTCTTTGAACCCTGCCTCGTTTTTGAAGTTCAGGTACCACTCCTTCTACAAAATCAACAAAGCTGCCAGGGGTTGTTGAATAAACCAAGTTAAACCCGTCGACTCCGGCATCGCTCCAAGTCTCCAAGTTATCAGCTATTTGCTCGGGCGTTCCTGTCAAGAATTGGCCTGCCATTTGAGCTCGAATTAGGTCTCTGAACGTACGCGTTCCGGGAGGCCGTGATTCGATCATGCTCTTTACGACTCCTTGCATGGCCTGGCTATCGAAGGACTCAAGTGGCTTATCGGGGTTGATGTTTCCGAGGTCGATACCAAGGGAACCACTCAAGTGTGCCAAGGAAGCATCCGTACTTATCTGCTGCAGGTACTCTTCTTCCTTTGCTAGGGCCTCTTTTTCGGTACCTCCAACGACAGGTGAGAGGCCTTGAAAAAAGCGCAGATCATCGGGACTTCGTCCACTCTTTTTTGCTTGAGTCTGAATGTCGCTTACGATGTTTTGAACGCCTGAAAGGTTTCGTCGTGAGGTCACAATGAATATACATTCGGCATGTTTTGCTGCAAAGGCTCTGCCATCTGTAGAAGATCCTGCCTGAAACAGCAGGGGGGTTCGTTGGAGTGAAGGTTCAGAGAGGTGAGGGCCTTCGCACTGGTAATATGTCCCACTATGGTTAATTGGATGTACTTTTCTTGGGTCAGCGTAAATCCCCTTCTCTTTGTTCTTTAGAACGGCACTTTCTTCCCAGCTTCCCTCCCACAGTTTGTAGGCAACCTCGAGATATTCGTTGGCTCGTTCATATCGTTCCTTATGGCTAGGAAGCCCTCCATAACCCAGACTTGCCCCAGCATTAGGTAGGTAAGAAGTAACGATATTCCATGCAATGCGTCCTTTAGTTAGATGGTCAAGCGTGGATATTTGGCGTGCGAAAGTAAAAGGTGGAGTTTGGAGGACAGAACTGGTAAACGCAAAGCCAAGGTGTTCCGTTACTGTAGCCATGGCGGGTATCAAGAGTGCCGGATCGTTTACTGGAACTTGCATCCCTTCTCGGATTGACGTTTCGGGCCCGCCGAGGTAGGCGTCGTATAGGCCCACTACATCGGCAAGAAAGAGGGCATCGAAACAACCCTTTTCTAAAATTTGAGCCAGCTCCAACCAGGGGTCTAAAGTGCAATATTCAACTTGCCGCGTATCATCTCGTACCCAAAGCCCTTGTTGGATATGTGATACACAGTTCATGGAGAAACCATTAAGGAGGATACGCTTGCTATTCATGTGTCTCCTTTCCTCCGTTCGAGCACCTTCTCTCGCAGGGTAGTATCTGGAACTTCTTTAAATGTAGCTAAGCTAACTCTTTAGGTTTTGTCTATTCTAGAGGTATGGATCGATTAAAGTTTTTAGGCCGACGTTCTATGAAATCTTTGGAAATGCGAGAGTTTGATGTGACGCACTCAGAACGTAAGGTGCCCGGTGTTTTGTGGCTGTCTGATAAAGTGACTCCAGGTGCACCCTTAGTTTGTTTAGGGCACGGAGCATCGGGTGATCGCTATCAAAACCCTATTCCAGTTTTGGCCCGACGC
>DKAI01000108.1 GCA_002450755.1 Deltaproteobacteria bacterium UBA6930 | reverse complement strand
AGTGCTATTGGAGACCTGGCAGGCCCTCCTCTGCTCGCTCACAAAGCTTCAGAAGAAGGAGTCGCCGCTGTCGAATTTATTTCAGGGGTGAAACGACCGGAGATTGACTACAAGAGAATTCCGGGCTGTATATATTCACAACCACAGGTGGCGTGGATCGGCCTTACCGAAAAAGAGGCGCAACTTGTCTTTGGAGAAGGTTGTCGAGTGGGTAAATTTCCATTTGTTGCTTCGGGTAAGGCCGTTGCTTCGGTTCACAAGGCAGGTTTCAGTAAGATTATAGCGGAACCAAGGTATGGACAGATTGTCGGTGCTCACATTGTCGGCCACGGTGCGACAGAGCTGATAGCGGAAATTGGCTTAGCTATGACCCTAGAGGCCACGACTGAGGAAATATCAGGAACTGTGCATGCTCATCCTACGATGTCCGAATCCATTATGGAGGCGAGCTTGGCAGCGGAGGGCCGGAGTATTAATTTCTAGGGTATAGAGCTCGGAGGAGAAAGATGACTGTCCCAGTCGAATTGCCTGAACTCGGCGAGAGCGTCGTTGAAGGTACCATTGCACGTTGGTTTGTGAAGGAAGGCGACCGAGTCGATGTCGATCAGCTTCTGGTAGAGGTGACGACAGATAAGGTTGATGCCGAGATACCTTCACCCGTTTCTGGCTTTGTTGAGTCAGTTTGCTTCGCCGAAGGTGAAACCGTTCTTATTGGGGCAGTTTTGCTCACCTTGCGTGAGACGGGTGAAACTGTTGACGCTGGGAAAACAGATCGCAAAATAACGGAGAGCACTGCTGCCCGCGATTTAACGAGGGCTACTCCGGTAGCGAGCCGGCTGGCTGAAGATATGGGAGTAGATCTGAGCGGCATTTCGGGTAGTGGCGTTGGCGGTAGGGTCAATGCGAAGGATGTGAGGAACTCCCTTGAGAAACAGGAGCACTCTCCAGAGAACTCTCAACAAAATTTACCATCTCAGGAGGAGCCACAGAACAGGCTTCTCACGGCTGCATCGAACGGAGACATTAAGCGGCGACCATATGCGTCTGTTGAGATATTACCCGAGGACAATGTTGTACCGATGACACCCCTTAGGAAGCTGGTTGCGGAGCATATGGTTTACTCCAAAAGAACTAGCCCGCACGTAGGAACTGTCGCAGAAATCGACTTGGGCAATATCGTTTCTCTGAGAAAAATGCAAAAGAAAAGGTTTCGAGAGACATACGGTACCGCACTAACGTTTCTTCCTTTCATTGTTCATGCAACCGTGCGAGCCCTAACAGAGTTTCCCTCTCTAAATGCTTCGGTAATTGAAGACGCAATTGTCCAAAAAAAAGATATTAATATTGGGATAGCGGTTGAAACTGAAAAAGGGCTGGTAGTTCCAGTTGTTCGTTCTGCTGATCGTCTCTCACTTTCCGGTCTGGCGACTGCTATTGAAGAGGTGTCCTCTAGAGCGAGAAACAAGCGTCTTTTAGCTGACGATCTAAAGAACGGGACGTTTACGGTTTCGAACCCAGGAAGAAATGGAAATTTGTATGGCTTCGCAATAATTAATCAACCACAGGTCGGTATTGTGAGAATGGGTGAAATCGTAAAGAGACCCGTTGTTCGAACGATGGGTGGAGAAGACGCCATTGTGATTCGACCCATGATGCATTTGTCTCTCTCGTATGACCATCGCGCTATTGATGGATCTCCAGCGAATGCGTTTCTTTTTCGAATAAGAGAGTTGCTCGAAGAAGGGGATTTTGATTTCTAGCTGCTCTCTTTTATCAAAAACTCCGGAGTCTTGATGACCAACTTTGAACCTCTCTCTTTTTCGATCGAGTGGCTTGACAGAGTTGACTACCAAGAGGCGCAGCTCATTCAAGAACAAGCAGTAACTGACCGGAGGGACGAAAGGACAGGAGACCGACTACTTCTACTAGAACACCCCGATGTCATTACTTTTGGTCGTAATGCAAAAGAACATAACCTTCTAACTTCTAGAGAAAAACTTCTGGCTCGAGGCGTCGCGGTTCACGAAGTAGCAAGAGGAGGCGACGTTACTTTTCATGGCCCTGGTCAATTAGTGGGTTATCCAATTTTTGATTTGAAAAGCCGAGGTACGCCCGATGTTTTTCTGTTCTTACGAAAACTTGAAACAGCATTGATTCAAGCCCTTGGCTTATTAGGTGTGCATGCCTGTCGAGTTGAAGGGATGACTGGAGTTTTCATTTCAGGGTCCGCACCGAGAAGAAAGATTGCATCGATTGGGATAGGTGTGAAACGTTGGGTGACGTTTCACGGTTTCGCTCTTAATGTCCTCATTAGTCCTAACGAGTTTAATGACATAGTTCCTTGTGGCCTTGAGGAAGTCGAAATAACGAGTGTTTATAAAGAATTGGGTGAGGCTCCTAGTATTTCCCTGTTTAAGACCGCAAAAACGGCGGTGGAATCCTCTTTTGCTGATGTTTTTGATCTGGATAGGATCGCAGGGATGGAGATTTAGTCCTTGCGGATGCCTCCTTCTCTTGCCCCTTTTGGTCTTGTTCTACATCACGACGGGAAGTGGAGTCACGAAGGGCAACCGATTTTAAATCGGCGATTACGTGAGAAGTTCGATCGTTCCGTTGTCTATCTGCCGAATTTAGAGAAGTATGTCGTCGAAGTCGGTCGCTTCAGAGGAGAAATCGAAGTTGAAGAGGCCGCTTTTTTCGTGCGATCTGTGGATCTACTCAAAGGGAAGTTGCATATCTCGGATGGGACAACTGTAGAGTTTGACGCCTCGAGCCTCCACTGGTCCAAGTTTGACGGGGCGCTTCTCTGCAGGATCGAGCGGAGCGGTTCTCAGAGATCCGTTCTCGCTCGTTTCGATCACTCCGCTCATTCCGAGCTTCTCTTGTCAATCAGCGAGAGCGAAGAGATGCTCACACTCCGTGTCGGAGGAGCTCTTATTGTGTTAGTTGGACTAAGGAACCCTTAGTTTATCTGCCGACTCAGGAGCACGCCTAAAAAGACAAGTGAGACTCCAGCTACGAGACTTCCAACAGCATTAGCTAGAGCGTATCCCGTTGAACCCGATTCGAGGAGTCTAAAAGTGTCTAGTCCGAGGGCAGAGAATGTCGTTATGCTGCCTAAGAAACCGATCTGCAGGGCGATCTGCAAATTAGGCGAGATATCAAAGCGTGTTCCGGCGAGGCCGAACAAGAATCCTATCACGAAGCACCCCGCGCTATTTATCGCGAAGACTCCCCAGGGAAAGAAACCTTCTCTGGAAGGAATCAACTCTACGATCGCGAAGCGAATTGCCGCTCCCAGGCTACCCCCAATCATGACGTACAACCACCTCATAGGTCCAAGTTAGCACCTTTAGGGCAACGCACGATTGACTGCTGGAGCGACGCGCGGTAACCACCCCTATTGGACTCTACGGCGCCGTAGCCAAGTGGTAAGGCACGGGACTGCAAATCCCTGATCCCCGGTTCGAATCCGGGCGGCGCCTCCAAGTTCCCATTGACTTTTTTGTTGAAAAGGGCCTTCGAGAAGACAGATGGTTCCTTATAGCAGTTCTCGAGTTCGAGAGGTTCTAGGGAACGAGCTTCTGGTAAGAAAGCTGATGGGGTTCCTTACCTATATCCTTTAAGATAGATACTGGAATTAACTCGAAGAGAAGAGGTGGCCGATGGGTGCGAGACATTTTAGGTGGAGCGAAATCCACAAGGAACATTTAAGCGATGAAAT
>DKAI01000106.1:13858-29390 GCA_002450755.1 Deltaproteobacteria bacterium UBA6930 | reverse complement strand
GAACGCACTTTAAGGATATTCTCTGAGAGCTTCCTGTAAGTGAGTTTTTTATTCTCACATTGTAATGCTATCTTGGTTGGTTGACGTCTCGCCGAGAAAACTATGGCTTCTAGAAGCGTTAATCCCTGATTCTGACTAACCTGCTTATTCATTTCCGGGCAGCCGAAAAACAGACAGAGCATTATCTCTAAGCAAGCGTCCCAAAGATTCCTCTCTTATCCCTAATTTTTTTATCTCTTGGATCGCTCTCTCAGGATCTATTACAGGCCAATCGGTTCCAAACAACACTTTATTTCGGCCAACGGAATCGAGATAACGAACGAACTGAGAGGGCCAGTGTCTCGGAGCATGAGCGTCTGAACCGATAAAGACATTCTCGTGCTTCCAGGCCATAGCGATCATTTCATCAGTCCAAGGAATTCCTATATGAATTCCTATAAGTTTTAATTCTGGAAAATCGCATGCTACGGCATCTAGGGCTATCGGCCTGCCGACACTTTTGAGGCGTCTATGCTTTTGATAGTTAAGGCTCTGCCCTACCTGCATCATGATCGGAATGTTCAGCTCACAACACTTTGCATAATAAGGGTATACCTTTGCGTGATCGGGGGGAAGCTCGAACCAGTGGGGGTAAAAATGGGCTCCGACAAATCCGTAGTCTTTCACGGCAACTTCTAAGTCTCGAAGACCCTGCATTCCTCTAGTTGGATCAATTCCGGCAAGACCAGAAAAGCGATCCTTATATTGTTCACATGCTTCATTTACATATTCGTAAGGAACTTCAAACGAACCTTTAACCCGAAGATCTCCACCGCGGACAGCTATCAATAATGACCTTTCAATTCCGGCGTTATCCATTTTTTGAATATAATTATGCAAAGAGACACCATTCCGCAAAGTTGCAGGAAATCGGATTTGGTCGAGAAAGTCGTCTTCGAGACCAGTTCTACCTTCTTTGATTTCTCTTTCGGTAAACAGGTTGCAGACGATATCAATTGAATTCATAAATCTAATATAACCCGAAAATTCTAAATGGAATCAATCTGGCTTGATCAGGTTCAAAAAGGAATCCGGCGTATCCAAATCCATACTGATGGCATTGGTCGGTATCTCGACATAACAGATTTCGTCAGAGTATTTTTCGAGCAATTTTCTTGCGCCCCAATCACCCTGCAACGAACAAAGCTCATCGAAAAATCGAGAATGCCATAGAACGGGATTTCCTCTTTTACCTTGGTACTCAGGGACGTAAATGCTTTTATCGTCATTAAGATCAAATGCATCAATTAACAAATTTAGATGCTTACTCTCGAGCCACGGCATATCTCCCAAACAAATCAACAAACCATCAGCGGAGTTTCGAAAATGCTTGGCACCCACAGCTACCGAAGTACCCATGCCCTTCAAGTGTTTAGAATTGTTAATAAATTCTATTTCTCGGCCACGCAAAGCCTCTTTTATCAAACCAGCCTCATGTCCTAGTATCATCGCTACATGCTCGGCCTTACTGCTCAGAGCTGAGTCGACAACCCGAGCTATCATGGGCTGTCCTTCTACAGTCTGAAGGAGTTTATTCTTAACTCCCATCCTTCTCGAGCTCCCCGCGGCCAGAATAACTATGGACACTCCGCCATTTGAAATTTCAGCGTCCTGCAATAACCCTTCCCGGGGCATCGGTCTATTAGACGCCTCTTTTAGCAAACCGCCCACCCCCATCTTCATGAGCTCCGCACCCGATACTGCAATCTCACACATCATTCGCTCTAAAACCCAATCAAAACCACTTGGCTTCAAAGAGCGAGCACAGCCAGGGACTCCAACAATCTGGGTGTCTCCTTTAGTTGCAAGCAATAAAAGATTTCCAGGATCGACCGGCATTCCGAAGTGCTCGATTGCCCCTCCAACCACTTCAACAGCTTGGGGGAGTACGTCTCTTCGGTCGGTGATCGCCGAAGATCCCAACATCAGTACTAGATCACACCCTTCAAGACATACCTTTCGAAGAGCCTCCGAAACCTCATCTATCGAATGAGAGCATCTAAGTTCTAACTTTACCTCCGACCCAAGCCGTTCCACTCGAGCTCTTAAGCTATCCGAAGCTCTCTCGAGAACACGTTCATGCGTACCAGGCATTTCTGTCAACAATATTCCAACGTGTTTTCTCTTAAAGGCCGACACCTCCATTGTTGATATGGATTCACCCAGTGTATTTTCACATTTTGTAATTATTTCATCCGGTACGGAAAACGGTATGACCTTCACCGTACCAACCATCGTTCCCTTAGTTACTCTGGAATAATTCGGTAACGTCGCAACGGTTATAGCCTCGTCAATCGAATTGAATCTGTCTATATCGCTCTCATTAACGCGAAAAAGACCATCGGTTGCGGAAAATAAATTGCATCGTCCCGTTGAAGCCCGACCGGCCTCAACGCCAAACCCTGAAAATCGTGAAGAAAGTCTTCCGGCGGCGGCATTCTCTTCCACATCTAAACTTTCAATTTCTGCTACCATGATCGAATCGATCCCGGACCCAGCAAAGCTTGCCAAGTCCTCTTCCGTCAGTTTCTTCCCTTTTTTGATTACGCGACCTTGTATTCGATACGTATGAGCCAAAAGACATCCAAGCGCCCCTGAAATCGACCTCTCGGAAAATCGCATCATTTGGACCTACGTAAGGATTCTACGACTTCACCTATTATGGAGACCGCTATTTCGCTAGGCGAACGGGCTCCGATATCCAGTCCAATCGGGGCATGTATTCTACTAATCTCCTCTGATGTAACACCTTCCGCTAAAAGTCTTTCGCACCTTGAATGGTGAGTCTTCTTGCTGCCAAGAGCTCCTACATAAAAGGCTTCGGAATTTAACGTAGTGACTAAAGCAGGGTCATCGAGCTTCGGATCATGACTCAGCATGACCACGGCCGTCCTGAAATCCGGCTTCAATTCCCTAAGGGCATCATCGGGCCAGCTTGTCAACTTGGCAACGCCTGGAAACCTAACTTCAGACGCAAAAGCTCCTCTCGGATCGACTACTGTCACCGCAAAACCAGAAAGGCTCGCAAATTGAACTAAGAACTGTGCGACATGAACAGCACCGATGATGATCATACGAAGGGTAGGATTAAAAGGCTGTATGAAAAAAATATCTTCGTTGACTTGAATACGAGCACAACGATCCGTACGCAAGGCCGCTTCTGAAAGTTCTTCGACATTTTCGAGGCCTCTAATATTCAAACCCTCATTCGCTTTATATATCCACTGTTCCTCTGTAGTTATCTTTGTAATCAGAACAATTGGATCATTTTTTCTCTTAGCGATGACTACCTGATCGAGGATATTCTTTTTCATGCGACCGGCTCGACCAGAACTCGAATTTCTCCTCCACACGCAAGGCCTACTTCCCATGCTGCCTCATCTGAAACACCGAAGCTAAGCTCAGTTGCGTTGCCTGAAGCAATGACCCGCTGAGACTCTTCCACGACCGCCGCCTCAACGCATCCGCCAGAGACCGAGCCAAAGAATACGGAATCGCCGTTTACCACAAGCTGGCTTCCCGTCGGACACGGTGATGAACCCCATGTCTGAGTTACTGTGGCAATGGCAACCTTCTCACCTTGCACCGCCCATTCAAGTGCTTTTTCTAAGATGTCTTCCATCACGATCCTCTTAGTTTTTACTCTCGATTGTCGCTCTATCCGTTCCTTCCAGGATTTCTTCGGCTCCAATTCTTTCGAGGAGATCTATATCGTCCTTATATTTCAAAACACACCCTGCTGTGTCCATCAACGAATCTGAATCTATTTCGTCGACATGGAGGCCTAAAAGGGCTCTACTCCAATCGAGTGCTTCGGCGATACCAGGTTTCTTGTAAAAATCTACGTTCCTAAGGCGCTGCATAACTTCGCTCACTTTCTTTGCAAGTTGCGCTTCAATTCCGGGAACTCTTCGAAGAATGATTTCTCTCTCCTTCTCAGGACTTGGGTAGTCTATCCAAAGGTAGAGACATCGACGTTTAAGAGCATCATTGAGCTCTCTAGTCCTATTGGAAGTAAGAACTACTACCGGCGTGTGAATTGCAGCAAAGGTTCCTATCTCAGGTACAGTAATTTGGAAATCCGAAAGAATCTCCAGAAGAAACGCTTCGAATTCTTCATCGGCGCGGTCGATTTCATCGATTAAAAGAACGGCTGGCTTTGGACCCTCGTGCCTTATCGCTTGCAACAACGGTCGGCTTAAAAGGTATTCGTCACCGAAAATATTCTCCGCAAGCTGAGAACGTTTCTCTGGTTCATCTTCGGCCATTCTAATCGCTAAAACTTGCCTGGCGTAGTTCCACTCATACAGGGAGGTGCTTGCGTCTAGTCCCTCATAGCATTGAAGCCGGATCATTGGAGTTTCGATAACCTTCGCTAGAACCTTCGCGACCTCTGTCTTCCCTACACCAGCTTCCCCTTCGAGTAAGATCGGTTTCTGTAGGTCCATCGCTAGTTTGATCGTGAGGGCCAGTTTCCGATCTAGTATGTAATCGTCCCCAGAAAAGGCTTCTGAGACCGTTTCTGGCGATCTGAATGCGTCTTCGCTCATCCCTTCGTTGCTCCTAATTACGGCAATATTCCTTATCGACCAAGTTTGCCTGATCCAGTCCAGAAGTGGACCTTAGCCCGAGCCAAGGATAGTGGCTCCCGTTACTTCTCTGCTTCATTTCCACTCTTGGTCATGTGGCCCTTGGATTCTGCTGTGTCTTGCCAGCCAATCCTTCGGCTGAGAGCACAATTCAGCCTCCACGCTACCACTCTCCTAGCAGACATCTCGTTTCCTCCACCCCGTTAAAACGAAGCAAAATCCAGAAATCACAGGCCCTTTATTGAAAGATCGACAGCTTCCAGGGTGCGTTGCACGTCCTCGCTCGTGTGAGCAAGGGACACGTAAAACTTGGTGTCTCCCTTGAGGACACCATTGCTGCGCAAGCTTTGATTAAATTTACCCAAAAGCGAAATATCACAAGCCGCCACGGCTCGGTAGTCGTCCAAAGAACCGGACCCAAAAACAACATCAAACAGAGGGGGCTCTCCAATCACCTGAGCCTCCACACCACAAGATTTGAGAATGTCTTCGATCCCCGCCATTAACACTCGACCTGTTTCGAATATTTCCTCATAAGCTCCTGCTTTTGAAAGTATTTTCAGAGTCGCAATACCTGCAACGGAAGCCACTGGATTTCCACTTAAAGTGCCGATCTGAGGAAGATAACCACTTGCTCCCACCTTTTCCGAATCGAAGTGATCAAAAAGTTTTCTGCTTCCCGCAACTGCTGCAAGAGGGAATCCTCCTCCAATGACCTTCCCAAGAGCGCAGAGGTCTGGAACAACGCCGTAGTAACCCTGAGCTCCCTGATATGAAAATCTAAAACCAGTAACCACTTCGTCAAAAATCAGTAACACCCCTTCAGAAGCGGTTAACTCTCTTAAACCTTCGAGAAAACCAGGCTTCGGAGATATCAATCTTTGAAATGGCTCGACAATCACTGCAGCCACTTCATTCCGATTTTGAATCAAGAGCTCTTTCGTAGTTTCAAGATCGTTAAAAGGAGCGATGAGCACAGACTCACCAACCGAAGTTGGGATTCCAGCAGAATCTGGGAGGGGTTGAGGAAAGTCAGCCTCCTTTTTGGGTGCCATGCTCATAAGGGCATAATCATTCATTCCATGATATCCACCCTCGAATTTAAGAATCTTCTCCTTCCCAGTGAACGCTCGCGCAAGACGCATTGTATAAAGGGTGGCTTCAGACCCGCTGGACACGAACCGGAGTTGCTCAGCACACGGAACGGCGGCCACGATCATTTCAGCAAGCTCGATCGCTGATTCATTTAGAGCAAAAAACGTTGTCCCTTTCGACAGTTGTTTCTCGACCGCTTCCGTAACATCAGGATGCGCGTGACCCACGAGCATTGGTCCTGAACCAAGAACAAAATCTATATACTCCTTTCCAAGGTGATCTCGAACTCGACCTCCTGACCCCGACTCGATCACGAGGTCCGCTTTCAAATTTCCGAAGCCCCCAGATGGAAAGATCTTCCTCGCTCGCTCTTCTATCGAATTTCCGTCGTTTTTCTTACGTAAGTCAGCCATTTCCTTCCCCTAGCTTGGATTGCTCCTGGATAGCATCGTCGCCGAAATTACGAAGAAAGGGAAGAAAACCTTCCAATTCCTTAATCGGCCCAACTGTGGTACGAACTAATAGTAACCAGGAGGGCCTATGAGCCAGAATCAAGAAACCCAGGTAGTGAGACCAAACGAGTATATTGGCGCTCGTGTGCAACGGGTAGAAGACCCAAAGTACCTAAGAGGAGATGGTCAATATGTTGATGATGTAGAAATCCCTGGGATGCTTCACGCAGCGTTTGTCCGGAGTCCTTTCCCCCACGCTCGGATTAAAAATATAGAGACTTCTGGGGCTCTCAATATCCCTGGCGTACTCGCAGTCTTTACTGGCAAAGACCTCGAGGAAGACACCGGTGAAATCACTACTGCTGTAAATCGCCCCGAAGTACGAACAGCTAGTAGACGGGCATTACCTTTAGACAAAGCGCGACATGTAGGTGACCCCGTCGCGGTGGTTGTTGCCAAAACCCGCTACTCTGCCGAAGATGGCGTCGACGCGATCGAAGTGGACTGGGAGCCTTTACCTGCGATTTCTGACCCAGAAGAGTCACTGCTAACCTCAGCAGTTCGAGTCGACGAAGCCCTCGAGGACAACAACATCGCTCACATAGAAGGTGGCGCAGGCGATGTGGACCTCGCCTTTTCAGAAGCTAAACACATTTTCAAAAAACGATTCGTAGCTGGTCGTACCGCTGGCGCACCTCTCGAACCTAGAGGTGTCGTTGCGAAGTACGAATCGAGCTCTAACCGACTGACTGTGTGGTGCTCGTCACAATGCCCTCACCTTCTTAGGACATTCTTAGCTCCAATTCTCAAAATAAATGAAGGCATGATCAGCGTGGTCGCCCCCGACGTAGGGGGCGGATTTGGTCAAAAGTCACACCTTTTTCCAGAGGATGTCGTCATCCCTGCCATAAGCATGAAGTTAGGAAAGCCTGTCAAATGGATCTCCGACCGATACGAAGACCTTTCCGCCAGCATCCACTCTAAAGGGATGGTTTGCGAGATAGAGATCTCCTTGGACGAGGAGCACAACTTCACCGGAATTCGTGGCCATTTCATCAGTGACAGCGGCGCCTACTCATCCATGCCATTTTCGCCTCTTGTAGATGCTCTTCTGGCTGGGACTCAACTTCCTAGCATGTATAAAGTCGAAAACGTCAAATACATCGTAGATACACCCCTTACAAACAAGTGCCATATCGGCGCGATCCGCGGAGTCGGATGGGTGCCTGGCCAGATGGCGCGCGAAAGTCTTATCGACGACATTGCCAGGGAGTTAAAGGTAGATCCTATAGAGCTCCGATTAAAAAACGTTTTGGAATCTGTGCAGCAAGTAACTGTACTCGGATGCAAAATCGATAGTGGAAGCTATTCGGAAAGTATACAGAGTGCAGCCAGGCAACTTGACTATGACCAATTCCGAACTGAACAGAAAGAACAGAGACAAAGCGGCCGTTACCTCGGAATCGGTTTTAGCCCCTTTATTGAGCCATGTGGCCTGGGAACAGACATGTGCCATCAAAACGGCATGCCTGCTTCCTTCCATGATCGCGCATCGGTAACAATGGAACCTGATGGCTCCGTAACTGTAACCACGGGACTCCACTCACACGGTCAAGGACATCAAACGACACTTGCACAAGTTGCAGCTGATAAACTTGGCGTGCGGCTTGAAAATGTCAGAGTTGTCTACGGAACTACCGAAGGCTCAGTGTATGGAATGGGTACCTATGCCAGCAGGAGTGCTGTAATAGGTACCGGTGCAATCCGACTTGCCGCAGAGGACATAAAAGAAAAATTACTCGCAATGGCAGGACAACTCCTTGAAGCTAGTCCGGACGACATCGAACTTTATGACGGAGAAGCCCGCCTAAAAGGAGCCCCCGTCAAATCAATGCCGATATCCGAATTAGCAGGTTTTAGTTACTTTGGTGGACGAGCTCGACCAGAGTCGATCGAGGAATATTCTCTTGCCTCTACACGTTCCTACGATCCTCCCGAGACTTACAGCAATGGTTGCTGTGGCGTAATCGTAGAAGTGGATACGGCCACCGGGAACATAAAGTTACTTCGAGTCGCAGCAGTCGAAGATTGTGGCCTCATGCTTAACCCCACGATAGTCGAGGGGCAAATTTCGGGCGCGATCGTCCAGGGAATTGGAGCGGCGCTACTTGAAGATGCAGCTTACGATGAGGACGGACAGTTCCAGGCCGGAAGTCTCATGGACTACCTATACCCAACCGCAACAGAGATACCTGACTTGGAAATCGTCCATATCGAAACGCCCTCTCCCGTGACCGCTGAAGGCGTGAAAGGGATGGGAGAAGCCGGAACAATTGCTTCCCCAGCTGCCGTGATAAATGCTGTAGCTGATGCCCTAGAACCCTTCGGAGTCCAGATCGGAAAGAGCCCTTTAACCCCGAGCTATATACTGGAGCTTCTACGAGAAAAAGCTTCGCCTTCTTCATAAGCGAAGGGAATATTTCCTCACCCGAACCATGGAGCAGAGACTGCTTCTAAAGGTTCGGAATTACTTTTTCTCCGAAGTAACGAATATCTGCCAAAGCTTTCTCTTGAGGAGGCCCGCCCGGCTGTCGCATTCTAATCATCAAACTATCTGGCTGAATGGCTTCTCTCCACATTTGCAACTGATCCAGGCACTCTTCTGGAGATCCAGCGATCAACCTCTCCTTTGCCGCAACGTCAAATGTTAGATCTTCTGTTGTTTTGACATCTTTAAGATGCTCATCCATCACGTAGGCACCGCCTTCGAAATAATAATGATGAGTCAACATCGTCGGGTTGCTTTTCGCCTGTGCATCAGCTCTTGATTCACCAATAATGCAGTCTCTCATGAGGCAGATGTATGGCTTCCGTCCGGCTTCTTTTGCTAACCGACGATACTCATCCGCCTCTTCCTTTATCACAGAAAGAGCTTGCACAGGATCCGCTATCCAACCGTCCGCCATCTTCGCAGCCCGTGCAATTCCGGGCGGACTCCAGGCAGCCAACCAGATCGGGGGTCCTCCGGCCTGTTTTGGCCTTGGAGTCACGCGAACATTTTCGATCGTGTGATACCGACTGGGATAACTAAAAGGTTCACCACCCCACGCCTGGCGCATAATCTCGACACCTTCTTCAGTACGACGAGCGCGTTCCTTAGGCGAAACTCCGACACAATCAAAATCAGGACCTTGGTAACCAATCCCCGTTCCTACAACCATGCGTCCGCCGGTCGCCTGATCAATGACTGCAATATCCTCCGCAAGTCGAACTGGATGATAAAGGGGTTGCAAGAGAACACAGGTTCCGACCTTAATCTTCTGTGTCCTTGCGCCAACCAAGCCGGCTAAAAGAACAGGGTTCGGTAAATAACCATCCTCTTGCTGATGATGTTCCGTAAAGAAAAATCCGTCGAAACCAACCTCCTCGCACAATTCGGCTTGTTCGAAAATCTCACGAAGTAATCGATCTACATTGTCCCCACTCGGGGGATCCTGAGTGCAGGGAAAATAACTAACGGGCAACATGAATAATTCCTCACCTTCTTATTTCATCAGAGTCTCGTTTACGATAAAAGAGAGCCTGAGAGTTTTTCGGATCTTGCCTGGAAGAGGTAATACCCTAGCTAGAGTAAGAAACCCAGACACAAGCCAAACAAATCAATAACAACCCTTGTATTCCTTCTCTCTGCAAATCTTAGAAAGTTTCCGCCCAGAAGCAATCTGTTCCGGAGTCATCTTCCTGATGACAATATCTCTTCCAGAAACGGCATTTTCTACACCGCCTTCGGCTGCAATATCTAGCCACATAAAGGCAAGTTCGTAATTTTGCGGTACACAGCCTTGAGACTCTCCTTTTTCTTCTACACGATTGTCAATCGACGACATTTCTTGCATCGTTGCCCTCGAACGCGAAATCCCTCTTGCTGCTGCCGGAGACAACGCACCCCCTTGATCGGCAGTAAGAGCAAGAGGATTTACACCTTCCGAGCACGGACTTTCTCCGTATCCGTAAACAAACATCCAACCGAGACTAACCTGGGCGTCTGCATGTCCTTGTTCTGCAGCCAACCGATACCACTTCATCGCCTTGAGAGCATTTCGTGGAACACCTTCTCCCAATGAATACATGACCCCCAGATCGTTCTGAGCATTTGCGTCCCCATTAGCGGCTAAAGCTTCATACGCCGCTAGAGCCACTACATAGTCACCCTCCTTATAAGCTTGTAGCGCAGAGTCATAATCTTCACTCCAGCTGATACCGGACAGTCCTAGGAGGAGTACTGCGATTAGAAAGGCCGTTTTCCGCATTTTTTAAGTTTGCACCGAATGATGTGATATTTGAAAGATTAAAACATTATTTAACCCATCAAGTTAATTTAAAAAGCCAGTGGCCTGCCTTATTACAGTGTAACTTAAAGCTTTCTATTGAATCGCCCAATCGGGAAGAACCCCGAGTTCGATACCGAAAACCCAACGCACCATCGTAAATCCGATCAGCATCGTAATGATCAAACCAAGAATATTGCCGTATATACCGGCTTTAATGAATTGGCCAATTTTGAGTTGTCCGCTCCCGAACACCACCGCGTTGGGAGGAGTAGCCACGGGCATCATAAACGCGCAACTGGCCGCTAAAACCGTAGGAAATATCAACAAAAGAGGATTCTCTCCCATAGAAACGGCAATGGATCCCGCTATTGGCAAGAACGTAGCGGTAGTAGCCGTATTACTCGTGAACTCCGTCAAGAGTATCATTATTAGAACGATTCCGAAGACTACAGCCGTAACTGGCAAGGCCGCAAACAAGCTTACACTGTTCCCGATCCAATCCGCCAAACCACTAAGCTTAATCCCTGCCGCCAAGGAAAGACCTCCGCCAAATAGCAAAACGACGTCCCATGGCAACTTTTTAACCCAGTCAGCAGTTAAAGGGAATTCGCCCTTTTGCCATTCAATCGGAACGAGAAACAACGAAATTCCACATCCGAGAGCTATCGACATATCGGAAAGCTGCACGAACGGAATCATTTCGTTAATCCAAGGACGAAACACCCAAAGGAACGCTGCTACCGAGACAACCGTTGCGACTACTCGCTCACCTTTTCCCATTTCTCCCAAGTTTTTCAGTTGAGATTCTATTACTGGATTTTCTCCCAACGCTTCGTCTTCTTTAAGGGGAAATACCACCTTTACTAGAAACCACCAAAGCGTTGGCAACAAAACCATACCCATCGGCAAGCCTACCATTAACCAGTTCAGAAAACTGACCTCAACCCCATAACTCTCATACATAAACCCGGCCAAAATAGCGTTCGGAGCAGTCCCGATTAGAGTGCACATACCTCCAATTGTCGCTCCATAAGCAATTCCAAGCATGACGGCGGCCGCAAAGTTTGAATTATGCCTGACCCAGCCAGGCGAGGATCCATCGCGCTTGACTAGTTCAATAACCGACAGCGCAATCGGAACCATCATCACAGTCGTGGTCGTGTTGAAGATCCACATACTAATCAAAGCACTCGCTACCATAAAGCCCAAGACAAGACGACTCGGTTTCGAACCGATAAAAAGCATAACTCGCAGTGCAATTCGTTTATGAAGATTCCAGCGTTGCATCCCAAGCGCGATCATAAAACCGCCAATCATGAGAAGTATCAGGGGGCTAGAATAAGGACGGGCGGCTTCCGGAATGGTTATAACATTCAGAGTGGGAAACAATGCGATCGGGACTAATGCTGTTACAGAGAGCGGGAGCGCCTCCGTTACCCACCATATCGCTACAAGAGCTACAACAGAAGTCGCATCCCAAGCCTGGACACTCATCGAAGCAGGGCCATCTAACATCTGCAAAATAAAAAACGTCAGAATCCCCAACAAAAGACCGAACTTCTTCAAAAAAAGCGCCAATCGACCACCTACTCCAATTTAAACTATGCTCGAACCGTCGGGCCCGATTAAGTCAGGAACGGTCCACCCATCAAGGTCGTATTCATCTAAACAACGATCCACAAAACTTTTAAGCTCTTCTCCTCTGCCGGTTGCATCCGCAACCAAAGTATTTTCGAGACGTATCCGCTCATAATTTCCTGCGTAATTTCTTTCGTAAAGCTCATGCCTACCACCAAACTCCGAACCTATTGCATCCCAGAGCAGCTTTAAAACCTTTACCCTGTTTTCAGCATCATATCCGTTAGAGCCCCTTAAGTACCGGTCAATGTACTTCCTTAACTCTGGTTGCTTAAAATCGCTAACATGCGAATTCAGATAGATAAGACCACTTGATACTGTCTGTTCGATAATCTCTTTGACCCTTGCGTAGGCGGCAGGAGCTGCCACTCGGTATGCCATTCCATACTCGGTATTTGGCTGAAGAGTACCGTCAATCCAAGGCTCTGGTGTTCGACATGCCGCATCGCTGATCGCCCAAAAATTATGTCTTATAGCTAGCAACTCGCCGAGCTGAACCTGAGGACTGTAGGAATCTCTATTACCAATCGCCTCGGTTGCCTTCATTGCCAAGCCACAGAGAAAATCAAGCTTGACCGCAAAGCGTGTAACTCCGTGCAACGCAAATCGAGGAATAAATCCAGACAGCGGAAAGTAACCATTTGCTTTATCGAGATCTCCATATATAAAAACATTTTCCCAAGGTATTAGGGCCTGATCCAAAATTAAGATCGCGTCATTCTCATCAAGACGAGACGACAAGGGATAGTCAAAGGGACTCCCTGTAAGGGATGCATTTAGCTCATACGATGTCCTGCAAATTAATTTAACTCCAGGACAATCCATCGGTAGCATGGCAAAAAGAGCCATGCGCTCATCTCCGAGCGGAGTAGGTCCATAAAAGCCTATAAAATTATGATGTGTTAGAGCCGATCCCGTGGCGACAACCTTTGCACCGCTAACAACAAGGCCAGCATCAGTTTCTTTTTCAACACGAACGTAAACATCCTTCACCTTATCCGGACTAGAACTTTTATCAATAGGGGGATTTACCAGTGCATGATTCAAAAAAGAACATCTTTCCTGAGTGTAACGATACCAATTACGAGCATTCTCTTCGTAAGGCGCGTAAAACTCAGCGTTCGCTCCCAAAGTTCCCGTTAGGCTTGCTTTGTAATCCGGAGAACGGCCCATCCAGCCATAACTAACGCGAGACCACTCTGCTATCGCGTCTCGATTGGCGACTAACTCCTCTGGTGTCCTTGGAACTTTAAAGAAAGGATGCGTAAACCCACCATTTCCCGTATCTGTAGGAGTAGTTAGAACAGAAGATTTAGCTAGATCGTGCAAGGCATCATACATTCGGGCGAGCATTCGTGCTGAATTACGGAAAGCTGGATGGTTCACGACGTCCCGAATACGCTCACCTTTGAACCAAATCTCACGACCATCAGCAAGGCTATCTAGGTACTGCTGACCAGTGTAGGGTCTCACGTCATTTTGCTGGTCAGATTTGCCCATTGCCTCCACTATCTCTCCTTTTTTCTACAGAAAAATACAATCATACCGCCTGAAAGGCGGAACAGCCGGCATCTCGGTGTATGTTAGCTGTCGCAGTATCACTCGTTCCACAGGAGGGATGGAATGGCAGAACTAAACGGCGATTCTCCGAAGCACCTGAGGGGCAAATACGCCATTGTAGGCGTGGGAGAAACCGGATATACACGAGGATCAGGTGTCACGACCCGCAAATTGGGAACACGCGCAATTAGGGCTGCCTTAGATGATGCCGGTTTATCCGCTAGCGACGTCGATGGGATGCTTTCATATAGCTACAACGATTCCACGCCCTCACCGACAATCGCCGGTGACCTAGGAATAAGACTCAATTTTCATATGGACGTATACGGCGGGGGATCTAGTACGGAGGCCCTTGTCGGAATTGCTATGGGCGTGATCGAAGCCGGCATGTGTGACACGGTTGTCGTATACAGGGCAATGAACGGATTCTCACAAGTGCGTATAGGGGGAACGAGTAAACGCACTAAACCTTCACCTCTTTCGGGAGATTCTCTTTTTACAAAAGGCTACGGCTACATGAGTGCCGGACAGTGGTTCTCTAAAACGTTTATGAGGCATATGTACGAATACGGCACAACTCCGGAGCAGGTTGCAATGGTGAAAGTAATCCACTCGGAACATGCCTCAGCAAATCCTAAAGCGTATTACAAAGATCGTGTCACTGTGGAAGATGTCCTGTCGAGCCGAATGATTGTTAAACCTCTACACCTGCTCGATTGTTGCGTTGAAACTGATAACGGCAACGCTTTAATCATAACGCGTGTTGAAAAAGCTAAAGACTTACGACAGAGGCCCGCAGTCATTCAGTCCGTGGTAGGGCGATGTTGCAAGCCTCGTTCTGACATGCACTATCAGTCCGGCCCAATCTCGACAGTAGCTGGACACTATGCCAAAGAAATACTCTGGCCCAACGCGGGACTCGGACCCGAGGAAGTCGATTTGACTGGTTCGTACGACGCCTTCACCTTCACCACCATGCTCCAATTGGAAGACTACGGTTTCTGCCCAAAAGGTGAGGGAGGAAATTACGTCAGTTCTGGCGAAATGCGACTTGGGGGACGACGTCCGAACAATACGAGCGGCGGTCACCTCTGCGAGGGCTACACGCACGGCGTGAACATGGTAATCGAGAACGTCCGCCAGCTTCGTGGCGAGGTCGATGATTCCTGTCCAATCGGAGCGGACGGAAAGCGAAAACACACGTACGAATACAGAGCGAATGGATGCAGACAAGTACGGGATGCAGAAATAAGTGCCAACCTGGGCTGGGGCACGCCTGGGATAGGCTCTGCCATGGTTATGGCAAGGGGGTAAGAATGACTTTGCAAGGCGACTACCTAGGAATGCCGGTATCTATCGCAGATCTAGATGAAGAAAATCACTCTTTTTACAGTTTTTGCGGTCAAGGCGAACTTCGGCTCCAGAGCTGCTCAGCTTGCAATAAGCTCCGTACTCCTCCAACCACAGCCTGCCCATATTGCACCTCTGAAGGGGCTACTTGGGTAAGCCTTTCTGGAAAAGGGACGGTCTATTCGTATGGAGAAGTACATCACGCCATTCAATCCTCATTTCGTACTCATACGCCCTACTCCATCCTCTTAGTGGAACTCGATGAGCAAAAAGAAACGCCGGGCCCGGAAGACGGATTAAGAATGATCGGAAATTTAGCCAACGCCGATGGTACTCTTGCCTCTCCTGAACTTGTTGGCTCTATAGGAATCGGAACAAGAGTAGAAGTTGTGTTTGCTTCCATTGGGGATGGAATAGCTCAACCTCTTTGGCGGATTAGTGAAACCGAAGAGCAACCCAAGACTCCCTGGCGTTACCC
>DKAI01000106.1:0-13472 GCA_002450755.1 Deltaproteobacteria bacterium UBA6930 | reverse complement strand
ATTTTTTTATTCACCGAAGGAATGTCCTCGGATGAATTGAAGTTAACAGCTAGCAAGGCAGAAAATCTCGGATATGGGGCTATTTGGTACCCCGAGGCTGCTGGACGAGAGCCTTTCTCTACCGCTGCAATAATACTTTCAGCCACAAAAACTTTAACCGCAGCTACCGGAATTGTGAATCTCTATGGAAGAGACGCGATGGTATGCGCCACTGGGCAACAAACTCTTAACGAAATGTCGGGAGGAAGATTTCTTTTGGGACTGGGCGTCTCCCATCGGATGTTCGTTGAAGGAAGAGGCCACAGTTACGAAAAACCTCTCTCAACTATGAAGAATTACGTCTCCTCAATTGCTGAATGCCATAAAATGATTAGCGTCACAAAGAACCTTGCAGTTACAGGCATCGAAGAACAACCGATAAAAATTAAAACCAATGGAACCGTAGTCTTAGAAGACTTAGGGGAGATGCCTATTGTACTCGCGGCACTCGGACCAAAGATGATGGCTCTCTCTGCGGAGATATCGAAAGGCGCACATCCATACAACACAATTCCAGAACATACAGCTGAAGCAAGAGAAATAATGGGTAATGACGCCTGGCTTTGTCCGATGATTCGAGTTTGCCTTACAAGCAATGCTTCTCGTGCGAGAGAAATCGGTCGTCAAGTCCTAGGACTGTATCTACAGCTGCCTAACTATACGAACATGCTCAAGTCGTCTGGGTTTACAGATTCCGATTTTCAAGACGGCGGAAGCGATCGACTAATCGATGCGCTGATGGCATGGGGTTCAGCGGCTGACCTTGAGACACGAGTCAAAGAACATCTTGATGCTGGCGCCTCACATGTTTGTATTCAATCCATGGACGAAAAAGACCCCGCAAAAGTCGGCTGGGAGGCCTTGGAACTACTCGCAAAGTAAAGACTCTTTGCTTAATTAAAGTTCACTTCGTAAAGAAATCGAGAACACTTTAAAAAGGAGATTTTCACCCGATGGCAATGAGAATCGAATCGGACACTATGGGAAATATAGAAGTCCCCGATGATAAATATTGGGGCGCACAGACACAGCGAAGTCTCGAAAATTTCAAGATTGGTGGACAACGAATGCCCCACGAAATTATCGAGGCTTTTGCGATCCTAAAGAAAGCTGCCGCTTTAGTGAATTCTGACCTTACAGATTTCCCCCGAGAAACTTCCAAAGCTATTGCCTCAGCTTGCGACGAAGTCCTCAACGGGGAACTCAATGACCATTTCCCTCTAGTCGTCTGGCAAACGGGCTCAGGGACGCAATCGAATATGAACATGAACGAGGTCATCGCAAACCGAGCTACCGAATTACTCGGTGGAGATTTTAGAAAGGAGAAGATTGTTAAAGCAAATGATGATGTAAACAAGAGTCAGAGCTCGAACGACACCTTCCCCACCGCTATGCATATCGCTTCTTACTGTAAAATTGCCGAAGAAACGTTGCCTAATATCAATATCCTTCGAACTACACTCAAGAAAAAATCTGAAGACTTTTCGTCAATCATAAAATCGGGACGCACTCATCTAATGGACGCTACCCCTCTAACTCTTGGCCAGGAGTTCGGCGGTTACGTTGCCCAATTAGACCGTGGCATGGAAGCAGTGCGGGATTCCTTAGTGAGACTCAGGGAACTCGCTCTTGGCGGTACTGCGGTGGGTACGGGGCTAAATACACCAGACGGGTACCCGGAACTAGTCGCAGAGAAAATTGCTTCTCTGACAGGCCATCCCTTTGTGACCGCCGAGAACAAGTTTGAATCATTAAGTGCTCACGATGCCATGGTCGAGATTTCAGGCAGCTTAAAACGAGTAGCCGTAAGTCTCTTTCATATCGCAAATAATATCCGAATGCTCGCGAGCGGTCCGCGAACAAGTATCGGAGAAATCAGTTTGCCAGCGAATGAGCCCGGAAGTTCAATTATGCCAGGAAAAGTAAACCCTACTCAGTGTGAGGCTTTAACAATGGCTTGTGTTCAGGTAATTGGTAACGATACAGCAGTCTCTCTTTCGGGCACGCAGGGACAATTCCAACTAAATGTTTTCAAACCTGTTATGGCATTCAATGTTCTTATGTCCGCCCAATTAATTGGTGACGCTTGCAAGAGCTTTAATGATCACTGTGCAATCGGAATAGAAGCTAATAAGGAAAGGACATCGGACCTAGTACAGAAAAGCCTGATGTTGGTAACAGCATTGAATACGCGCATTGGATACTACAAGGCGGCAGAGATTGCACAAAAAGCGCACAGCGAAGGAACAACCTTAAAACAAGCAACCCTTGACCTTGGCTACCTTACCGAAACAGAGTTCGACGAAACAGTCGTACCAGAAAAAATGATTGGGAAGAAAATTAGCTAATCGGGAAATTATTTACCGTTCAAATTATTGTTTTGCTATTTGGGAGTATTCATGAAGTCAAAGAAACAATTCGTTGATATGTTTTCTGCCCTCGATAGTCAGGGCATACATGGTCTTTTTCCTTATTTAAACGATGACGTCCGTTTTCGTTTCGCTAGCTATCCGGAAGTCAGAGGTCATCAACCTATCAAAGCGCTATGGGAAGGAATGTCAACTTCGGTCATTAAATTACAACACCATCTAGACGAAATATTCATACACGACAACTTAGTTTCGTGTTACGGATTAGTCACCTACCACTTGCAAAGCGGTCAACAAATCAGCGTCCCCTTTGCTAATAGATTTGTAATCAACAACGACAAAATTTCTGAATATCATATCTATGTTGACGCTTCTGCGGTTCTAGGTATCGCCCCAGTTGCCTAGCTTACGCGCTCTTGCGGGAATATCACGAGCCCCTTTTCTCCTCTTACCTGTAGCGCTGATTGGGACGACTACATCGATTTCTTACTGCACATCAACGATTCAGAGCATCGACGTAATACTTTCTCTTATAGGACTGCTCTCTCTCCACATAGCTGTCGATTCAATCAATGAGGCGGGTGACGCCCAGTCCGGAATTGACGAAGACACGGAAAGGACTCCCTTCAGCGGGGGAAGTGGCACTATTCAAAGCGGAGACATAAGCGTTCGATTCGCTTACATCTGGGGTTTAAGCTTCGCGGGACTAGGCGCAGCAATTGGCATTTGGTTTCTCTATGCCAAAGGAACCATACTTCTTCCAATTTTCTTAGCGGGTGCAGTGTGCGTGCTGACGTATACACACTGGCTTTTAAGAACCGGACTCGGTGAGATTTTTGCTGGCTTAGGACTCGGTGCGCTACCCATCTTAGGAGGTTCCTTAGTACTCTCGGGAGAGATACCTAACGCAGCTATAGCTTGTGCAGTCCTAGCTTTTTTTATGACTTTCAATCTTCTTCTTCTTGCGGAATTTCCCGATGCAGTCGCAGATCGAACCGGCGGAAGAAAACACATCGTTATTTTATTTGGACCACGCACGTCTGGTCATATATACATACTTGCTGGTCTGGGTGTACCTTTTTCGTTAGGCGTCTCGATCCTAATAGACGCACTTCCGATTCTTACTATCTTAGCTGCTATACCCACCTTCCTTCTTCTCCCAGCATTTCGTACTCTTCTCAAACCAATAAACCACAAAATTCCTATCCCTGCACTTGCTGGAAACGTCTTTTGGAATCTTTCAACCCACGTAATTCTTATGATTACAATCTGGATTTCTTGCGAATTTATTTAAATTTATGGAACTAACAAAAGAAATTTCAAGGATTGGACTAATCGGAGACGTGCATTCGGAGCATTCTCGATTATCCACAGCCCTAGAGTGGTTTTCCACGCAGAACGTTGATGCGCTTTTATGTACAGGCGACATCGCAGATGGCGAAGGTGATATCAATACTTCCTGCCAGCTCTTGGCAGAATCAAATGTCTACGTTGTAAGGGGAAACCACGATCGATGGTTACTCGCAGAGACCTACAGAAATATTCCAAACGCTCACTCTGTTAAAGAAGTATCTCGTTCAAGTCTAGACTTTCTCGAATCACTCGATTCATTTCTTGAGTTTCAAACGCCCCTCGGCCGGCTGCTTCTCTGTCACGGGGTCGGCAAAAACGATCTCGCTAAAATTTGGCCAGGCAGTCCGCGGCGAAGGGAACCGGAACGGAGTCAAGAGTTGGACGACTTGTTGCTTGAAAACAAGTACACATTCTTAATAAACGGCCACTCTCATTACCGAATTATAGTTGATTTTCCATCTCTAACTTTAATTAACGCCGGCACACTCGTTTCGAGGCACCGCCCCGGCATCTCGATACTGGACTTCAACATCAAAAGAATTAAATCCTTCGAATTTAATAAAACTTCGATTGTTGGACCCGTTGCTAATTGCAAACTGTTGCCTGGAGAAACACGTCAAATCTGGAAGAACACACAAGCGTTCGATGGTTCCTCTCAGCCTTTTGCACTCTACGACCAATTGGATATCGATTAGTTGAACTCAAACCCCAAGTACCCGCCTTCTACCACTTCTTTACACTTTTTTTCGTACGCGGGCCATCCACCTATATAGGGCATAAATACTCGAGGTTTCCCTGGTATATTCGCTCCTAAATACCACGAGTTGCATGTAGGATAAAGCGTCTTATCAGCTACTAGATTCACATGTTCTACCCAGTCGTCTTCAGCTTGAAGCGACGGTTCCACGGTAGTATGGCCCTGCGAATCTAGATAAGAAATGCAGTCGGCAATCCATTCCGCGTGCTGCTCAACTCCGGTAACCATATTGGCCAAAACCGAAGGACTACCGGGCCCGGTAATAGTAAAGAAATTGGGAAATCCAGCCGTTGCTACTCCTAGATAGGTCCTTGGCCCAGCCTCCCATTTATCTTTCAATGTTTCGCCGTTTCGCCCCACTATATTTATGTTATCAAGCGCACCGGTCATCGCATCGAAGCCGGTCGCAAAGATTATCATGTCTAGTTCATAGCTTCGCTTCGATGTCTTGAGTCCTTCCGACGTGAGTTTCTCAATTGGATGCCGTGCAACATCAACCAGATGTACATTGCTACGATTAAATGCCTCGTAATACCCCGTATCCGAACACGGCCTTTTGCACCCTACCACATGATCCGGGCATAACAGATCGGCGGTATCAGGGTCTTTAACAATTCCACGAATCTTCTCTCGGATAAACTCCGCAGCATATTCATTTGCAACAGGGTCGGTCGCTATGTCAGAAAAAGAGCCAAGAAATGTTAGCCCCCCCCTCTCCCACTTTTCTTCGAAGACTTCTTCTCGTTCCTCAGGAAGCGCCTCAACCGCTTTCCCAGGATTCGGTGGCATAAAACAAGCTATCGGAAGTGCTCTAGCGCGAGCTCGAAGGCCACTGTAGTCTCGCTTGATTTCGTCTTGAACCTCCTTAGCTAAAGGATGGTTTTTCGCCGGTACAGAGAAATTCGGCGTTCGTTGAAATACGTGTAAGTCCTTGGCTTGCGGAGCAATTACAGGTGTTGCTTGTATTGCAGAAGACCCCGTTCCAATGATTCCAATCCGTTTGTTAGTAAAATCCACGGCATCGTGAGGCCAGCTTCCCGTATGATATATCTCACCTTGGAAGCTCTCAATTCCTTCGAAACTAGGCGTATTTGTCGATGACAAATTCCCGGTTGCCATTACACAAAAACGGGATGAAAAGTTTTCTTTTCCTGCGACAATTTCCCATCTCATCGCATCGTCATTAAAACAAGCAGAAGCAACTTCACATTCGAAAAGGATGTGCGGCCTTAAATCAAATCGATCGGCAACATGATTCAAATACTCGAGAATCTCTCTTTGACCAGCATATCTTTCCGTCCATTCCCATTCCTGTTCAAGGGAATTTGAAAATTGATAGGAATACTCCATGCTTTCAACATCACATCGTGCTCCGGGATAGCGGTTCCAGTACCACGTGCCGCCAACACCAGACCCTTTTTCCAGCACCTTTACACTGAGGCCCATTTTTAAAAGCCTGTAGAGCATATAGAGTCCACCGAATCCGGCCCCTACGACGACTACATCAACTTCTTGCGTTTCACTTTCTCTCATTTTTCATCCCCATCTTTGAACCTGCCTGTTTACCGTTAAAACGTCAGACTACGATGTCTTAATGGACCGAACTCTTCTCACCTAGAGTAAAAGGAGCAATTTTTACGTCAAACTCTTCTCCATCCTGACTAATCATGTGATAGCTACCTCTCATGGTTCCAACAGAAGTGCCTAGAGGGCAAGCCGAGGTGTACTCAAACGATTGACCTTGCTCGAGGAGTGGTTGTTCGCCAACGACTCCCGGACCCTTCACTTCCTCCTCGGAACCGTTCCCATCTGTGATTATCCAATGTCGCGTGAGGAGTTGCACTTGCTCTGCGTTCGAGTTGGTGATCACGATTTGATAGGCAAAGAACCATTGTCCCTGTTCCGGCGAGGAACGCTCAGGCACGAAAACGGATCGTACCTGGACTCTTACTCCGCGAGTGGTGGCATCTGATTCAAACACAGAGAGATCTTAACGCAGGTTACACCATTGAAAATCCATCTTTTGAGATACTGTGACAGGTGCTTTCGCCTAGTCTACGCTATGCGCTGATGGGAATTCGGATCTTCGATCGCAAGTTTGGGAAGGATTTTCTCAAAACCCTTCCTAATACGCCGGCTGTTTATCTTTTTAAGGATGGACATGGGGACGTCATTTATGTCGGTAAAGCTCTAAATATCCGTCGTCGCCTCCAAAGCTACCGAAATGCCAGGCGTCTAAAAAAAGACCGAAAGATGAACACTATAATCAAGGATTCGGTTTCGATAGAAATCAGAAAACAGGATAATGAATTTAAAGCTCTCATCCTTGAAAATGAACTGATCCGAAAATTCCGACCAAAGCACAACGTTGATGGTGCATTTCCATTTCTTTACCCAGCATTTGGAACGGGACAAACGCGTGATCAGCTCTACTTATGTCTGACCTCTAACATCGATCGATATAATGGCATACCAATGAACTGGTTTGGTTGCTTTCGATCGCGGAAACGATGCAAGGCAGCTTACGAGTCTTTATTCTACCTCCTAGGTTTGATCGGACATACGGAACCTCCTCAACACGTCAAAGCAACTCCCGGCATGCGAGGCTCTCACATCTCGGCCTTTAGACGAATTAATTATATAAAGGATGACTTAGAAGATTTTTTTGCCGGTTCCAGCCTAAGACTGCTTTCAACTCTAACCAACAAACTTCTGCAGAAGGCCCATGCTAGAAAACATGCAGCTTCAGTCCAGGCAAGTCTGGAAACACTAGCCGCCTTTTACAAATCCGATGCTCACCTGCTAAATAAAGCACTCGCTACGCTGGGGGAAGCTCCTCGACTCGTTCAACAAGACGAGCGTGACATCTTATTTATAAATTACCGACAAGGAGTCAAGGAAGAATTACCTAGACATCGTCAGGCCGATAAACTCTAATCGGATTTGCCTCAGTAAATGCGGCACTCTGATCTCTCCATGCGGTCCCAGTAATCAGCCCGCCATCTATGACAATTGCCTGACCGGTAACGAAAGAAGCTTCGTCACTTGAAAGCCAAAGCACAGCATTCCCTATGTCTTCTGGCTCTCCAGTTCGTCCGAGCGGCTGCATATCTTTACAAACTTCTCGAAACTTCATCAAATGTCGATCTGTATTCGACTCGCCCCGACCTGTTGCAAGAGCAGTAGCAATATATCCAGGACAGACGGCATTTGCTCTCACCTTTGTCTCAGCTAATTCCAAGGCAATACTCTGCGTCAGAAAAATCACCGCTGCCTTTGCAGCTCCATATATATGAGGTCCAATTCCCGCTCTGATTCCGGCTACACTTCCCGTGTTCACGATACTCCCGAAACCCTGCAATTTCATAATTCGCGCGGCATGCTTTGACCCAAAGAAAACTCCCTTAAAAAGCACATCCATAGTCACGTTAAAGTCGTCTTCGGTCGTTTGGTCGATAGGCCCAAGAGCTCCCCCAAAACCTGCATTATTGAAAACGCAATCAAGTCGACCCCACTTTTCAACTGCAGACTCTATCAGGCTCGAGACCTCTGATTCAATTCGAACATCGACCTTCTTCGCAAAAACCGTATCACCAAGGGAATTCGCTACAGCATTTGCAGCATCAATATTTTGATCCCCAATTAAGACGTGCGCACCCTCCTCAACGAACCTTCGAACTGTGCCGTGACCGATACCACTTGCGCCACCGGTAACAACGGCCACTTTGCCTTCAAAACGTTTAGTACTCACGCGACTTACCTCCATCGAGCCCGTATTTCTGCGGGAGCTACTCGAACTACGGGGAACCCCTTAAGTCACCCGTACCTTAGACGAGCAACTAGAGCCATTCGTTTATCTCACGACTACTAAATTAAAGGAATCCTACTCGGAAAGTTCTTCACCGGATCCGCCCATTTCTGCAGGAACATCTTTTTGCTTCACAATTCCATCGTGAATTCGCAAAACAGTCTCTTCGTAGAAAACGTGAACCGCCGGCTCAAACGGAAGACCTGGAATTACGGATGCGTATACGTCCGTCAGGCCCATTCCTGGGTGCTCAGTTAATACGTGACCGCCACAAATTTTGCACCACCTACGGCGACTGTTCTCAGTTTTATTGTATGCGTCGAGATGCTCTTCGCCCTTTGTGATCTCTACAGAATCAGGTGGCCACAACGAAAAGGCATTTACGGGTCCTGCAGACCACGATCTGCAAGATTCGCAATGGCAATAGCCCATCGCGGCCGGTTCTCCTGAAACTTTTAACTCGATTGCTCCACAAAAACATTTGCCATCAAACGAAGTAGTCATTTCTTTCTCCTTATGTCTGATTTTAAAACTCCATTGGGAGGCCTATTATCTCCTCGTAGATCAAGTCTCTATGAGAAAGTAAGTCCCTTGATACTGCCGATTTCACTTTAGCAGGAGATCCTTCATACATGGCCCTAAAACCCTCGCTCATCGGGCACACGTCATCTGGAAGAGGAAAAACAAGCGCCGCAAAGGCCGCCCAGTAGATATCAAGAGCGCTCACGCATTTCCCTACGAGGTACTTTTGCCCTGCAGCTTGCTGCTTTTTTAATTGAGCACCAAGAAGCTCAAGAATTTGAACCGCCCGTCCTTCAGCCAGGCCACCGGCAACCGCACTATATCCGTAGTTATCTCCAAAAAATTTCGCAAAAGCGTAGGATTCCGATGTGGGGCCCTCTTTTATTGGGCCATCGAGCATCATGAGTCTTCTCACCCAACCGAGCCCGCTTTCGCCGGCAAGCTCGAAAGATAGGCCCATCATTAGTGCCCTTTCGAAAGAATCCTCCGGAATTAAAGACGGTCCCTTTCCAACTCTTTCTGCTAAGAACAAAATTTCTGCCCAGCCACTTCGTGGTTTTTCACTTTCATAAATAGCAACGGGCGCATTACGAATCCCTAGCCAAGCAACCTGCTCTTTGTTCTCGGCACCGACATCCTGGCCGATCGCCATGAAGTCAACGCCTTTAAATTTAAAAATAGCCTTAGCCGCTTCTCCCCAAGGACCTGGAACACCTTTGGTCAGAACCAAGCGCATTCCGGTTGCCGCTTTAGCATCTACGATCGAGTGGTACTCCATTGATATTCCTAGTGGCGGGCCACCTTGATGTCCTTTGCCGAGATATCAAACTTGAAAAGTTTTGCAGCATTCAGGCCGAGTATCTTGGCTCGTTCTTCCTCATCTAAATCTCCCATGGTTCGCTCAATCGCAGCAGCCGAATGCGGCCATGTCCCTTCATGATGCGGGTAATCGTTGGCCCATAAAAAATTATCAACCAAGTCGTGCTTCCTGGCTAAATCGAGTCCCGCAGGATCCTCCTGAAAAGATGCAAAGCCGTGTTTTTTGAAAAACTCGCTCGGCAACATCGAAAGTCTTGGTCGAACCCACATATGATGTTTGCGATAGGATTCGTCCATTGATTCAAGTGCCCAAGGAACCCAACCTATCCCCGCCTCGATAATCGCAAATTTTAATTTGCTGAACCGTTCAAGAACTCCCGAGCAACATAAGTTTGCCATAGGTTCCATCGCAGGGGGCATAGCATGCACTGCATAATTAATAATCGCTCCCCCATGTCCTCTGGCGCCTCTGGGGTCGCGGCCCGTACCGATATGGAAAGTGATCGGTAAGTCGTGATCTTGTATGCACGCCCAAAGACGGTCATACACGGGTAAATTGTAGTTTGGATTCTCCGGAACACTGTGGCCGAAGATCGGCGTGCACGGCAAGCAAAGCCCCCGAAATCCCAGGGTTGCGGTACGGTCAATCTCTTTTATCGCGCCCTCTAAGTCACCCGTGGCCAAACAGGCCATGGGTGCCAGTCTATCGTTGTGGTTGCCAAATGCCTCCCACGCCCAATCATTCCACGCACGACACATAGCACCCGCGAAGATCGAATCTGGCGTCGCCCACATCGAAATACCTTTATTCGGAAAAATGATCTCGGCGTCGATCCCGTCCAAGTCTTGATCCACGAGTCTTTCTTCTGCGCTGCGACCAGCCTTGCCTCTCCGAAGATCCTCACCATCCAAAGGAGTATCGCGAAGACTGAGCGCTCGAAAACCTTCCGTTACTTGAGCAAGACCGTCTGGCCTTTCCACAATCCTCGGCAAACGGTGATGAAACTTTTTATCCATTCGAGTCAACCAAAGGTCAGGCGGTTCATTAGCATGAGAATCGGCAGACACCATAAGAAACTTAGCTTCGTCACCTGGTCGTGCCGTTCTGGACCAGCCCTCAATACCTGGCGATACAGCCCTCCATTTGTTCGCGTCCTCAATTCGTACGGCGACATCAGCATTCTCAATATTTGAACTCCGTCTTTCACCTGCCATCAAGTCCTCCTAAAGGTGTATCAACAGCCTTTTTCAAAAACAGACATTTAGCTACAGACCTCAATTTAAATATCCAACCCCGTACCTTCTCGAAACTGGTTCATACAAAAATAATCTCTCCATTCCAAAATCTTTCCTGCCTCGACTATAAACGCACCAGACACAGGTAACCCGAAGGCTCTACCTTTAGGTGGAGAGAAATAGTCTATTCTTTCATTCATGACTAAACTACCTGTCGAACATTGCCGCAGGGTTTCAATGCGTACGTGGCCTGTGATTTCGAAAAAGCCTTGCAAAACGGACCGGACACCCTCTGGACCCGTTACAGCAGGGAAAGGCATATTTTGATAAACGCATTCGTCGTGAATGAAAGCCAGCGAGGCCTCCAAGTCTTCGCTAAGAGTTTCACAGAATGAAGTTACTGTTTCTTCGGGATTCATTGCGCCTCCTATCATTGCTAAACTCTGGATAGTTTACGCTACATTGCCAACGTTTATGAGCCTCCCACTCAATACGAAACTAGAATACGGCTTCATCACGGGCTTCAAAACAGCCCAAATGGGGCAAAAACTCGCCGATTTTGCCAAAACTCAAGACTTCGACTCACTCTGGGTTGGAGATCACATATCGTTCCCGGTGCCCATTATGGACTGCCTCGCTCAACTAGCCTCGATTTGTGGGGTAGCGGACGGGCTTACTCTTGGCACAGGAGTCTATCTTCTCCCACTTCGGCATCCCACTCCAGTGGCAAAGCAAGTTGCCACGATCCAAAGCTTAAGCGGTAACAAACTCATTTTCGGTGTTGGTGTCGGCGGTGAATTCCCTAATGAATACGCTGCATGTGGAGTCCCTCTCGAAGAACGAGGCCCGCGACTAAGTGAGTCAATTCAGGTACTCAAAAACCTCTGGAGTGGTGAAATGGTCTCGAACGAAGGGAGCTTTTACCCTTTCCCAAGGGTAAAACTCAGCCCTCCCCCAGAACCAGCCGGCGGTCCGCCAATTTGGTGTGGAGGCCGAGCTCAGCCAGCCCTAGAACGTTGTGGGCGATATGGAGATGGTTGGATCTCGTATGTCGTTTCCCCTGATCAATATCGAGCGGGCCTTGAAACGATATCTTTGGCTAGTGAAGGCCGAAAGCTCGAGCACTTTGGAACGGGCCATCTGCTGTTCGCTCGGTTGGCTGACACATATGAAGCTGCGCTCGATATCGCAACTATTGCTCTAAGCGACCGATATGGAATGGATTTTCGTTCTGCCGCCGAACGTTACTGTGCTTTGGGAAGACCTGAAGACGTAGCTGAAAAGGTTAAGCAATTCATTGACGCCGGGGTCCGCCATATAGTCCTTGACATGGTTGGGCCTCACGAAGAAAGACTTGAACAACTAACGAGGTTCTCGCAAGAAGTTAGGCCGTTAATCAGTATTTGATCGAAGAATGCTAATGAAGCGCTACATGCACTACCATCAGGGAATGAAAACCGGCTAAAGGAGCGACCATGAAAGCTGCCATCTTGAACGAAATTCCAGGGAGCCTAACGATCGAAGATTGCCAGATCGACAAGCCTCAAAATAACGAAATTCTTATAAGGACGGCCAATGCCGGCTTGTGCCACAGCGATCTTCATTTCATGGAAGGAAACTGGCAAACGCGACTTCCTGCGGTCATGGGACACGAGGCTGCTGGATATGTTGAAGAAGTCGGCAGCGATGTTTCTTATGTAAAACCGGGAGACAGAGTAATCACCTGCCTTTCAATTTTTTGCGGTACGTGTCGGCATTGCCTAGCGGGACAAATGAGTGTCTGCCAAAACTTTGGAGCGACCGCGCGAAGTAAAGGAAGCAGTCCGAGAGTAAGCAACTCTGGAGGGACCGAACTCGCGCAGTTTGCCCGCCTTGGAGCCTTTGCAGAACAAATGCTCGTTCACCAAAACGCCGTCGTTAAAATCAAAGAGGACATGCCGTTAGACAAAGCCTGCCTCATCGGTTGCGGCGTAACCACGGGTATGGGAGCTGTCTTTCGTACAACTAGAATTGAGCCTGGCTCCCGTGTTTGCGTAATCGGTGCGGGCGGAGTCGGCCTCTCAGCCGTCCAGGCCGCTCGCATTGCGGGCGCCGGAAGACTTATCGTGGTCGATATAACAAAAGAGAAGTTGGACCTAGCCAAGGCGCTTGGCGCTACGGATGTGGTAAACGGTGCCGACGTCGATGCCGTAGAAACCATAAAAGAAATGACCGGTGGCGGCGTTGACTATTCTTTCGAAGCCATAGGATTGAAAGCAACCGTCGAACAAGCATGGAAAATTCTTGATGTGGGCGGCACAGCTACTGTCATCGGAATGATGCCTTTCGGAGTCTCTGTAGAGATACCCGGGTACGAAATTTTCATGCAAGAGAAAACTCTTAAGGGATCGATGATGGGATCTAACCAGTTTAGGACTGACATGCCTCGCTTCATCGACATGTACCTTGATGGAAGACTGTTGCTAGACGAAATGGTTTCAGAACATCTTCCACTTGATCGTATCAATGATGGTTATGCATCAATGCAAAGAGGCGAAAACGCTCGGACTGTTGTTGATTTCGAATAAAT
>DKAI01000068.1 GCA_002450755.1 Deltaproteobacteria bacterium UBA6930 | reverse complement strand
CAGGTCAAAGCTCTGAAGAAATAAAATTCGCGAGAACGCTCATAAAATTAAGTTTGCATAAGGGATAGGTTGGTTAGCCTAAAATTAATAATAAAACGAAAGCAGGTTTATCGTCCCTTCGGACGTTTGGTCAGCGAGAATTAAATTGAAAGAAAGAATAGAAAAGCGTGTCTTCACGGCCTGTTATTCGTGTTAAAGGGGCGAAGACTCATAATTTAAAGTCAGTAAACTGTGAGATCCCCTTGCGGATGTTAACGGTCGTGTCGGGTCTTTCCGGTTCTGGCAAGTCAAGTCTTGCATTTGATACCTTATATGCTGAAGGGCAGAGAAGGTATGTCTCTTCACTGTCTACATACGCACGACAGTTTCTCGAACGACTTCCCAGGCCTGAAGTGGAGTTCATAAGCAACCTACCACCTGCGATTGCAGTCGAACAGCGCAATGGTGTCAGTAATGCCCGTGCAACAGTTGGCAGCGCAACAGAACTCCTGGATCACTTGAGAATTCTATTTAGTAAATTTGGCAAACGTTATTGCTGCGATCAGCAAGTGGAAAGCGATACGGTCCAGTCTATTTCGGATAAAGTTCTATCGCTTTATGCAGGCTCACGTATCTACATAGGGGCTCCAATTCGAGATGTCAAAAATACTGAGTCTGAATTGTTGGCTACCGGATATACAAGGATATTCCTGACCGATGGCGAAATTCTTGAAATCGATGACCTTCCATCAAGAGGACGGAGAAAGATTCTGAAGGAATCAATGTCTCTGATTGACAGATTTGAGGTTACGAAAACCCGCAGTGCAAGGGTGGCGGAGGCTATTTCTGCCGGCTTGTCTCGAGGTTTTGGCCAGGTGGTTGTCTATCCTTTAGGTGGGGAAAGGAAAAATTTCTATCGAGGGAATATTTGTAACAGTTGCGGAACAAAGTACCCCGATTCGGTACCCGCGTTGTTTTCGTGGAATAGTTCATTGGGAGCATGTTCGACTTGCGAAGGCTTCGGAAGGGTACCTGCCTTAGATTTGGAAAAGTTGATACCTAATAAAGGTCGTCAGCTAGGCGATGGGGCTATTGCTCCATTTGCAACTCCTAGTGGTCGAAGGTGTCAGCGAGATCTAATAAAAGCGTGCAAGTTGGAAGGGATAAAATCTTCTACGCCCTGGTCAGATTTGGAGCCTGAAGTTCAAAAGTGGGTTATCGAAGGTGGCCCGAGTTGGTATGGAGTAAAGGGGTTCTTCAGCTATCTCGAAAAGAAACGTTATAAGGTTCAAAATAGGATCATTATTGCGCGTTATCGGCGATTTGATACTTGCATAGATTGCAGCGGCAGCCGTTTGAGACCTGAATCCTTAGGCGTCCGAGTTGGTGATGTTCATATTGGGGACGTAGCGGCTATGACAATTGGAGAGCTCTCGATTTGGCTCGCTCAAATCGAATCAGAGGGTGGAGAAACATCTAAGGGATATAATCTTATCTCGCACTTAATTGATAGAGTCGATACCGCGAAAAGAGTAGGGCTAGGTTATCTGGAGCTTAATCGGCAACTGAGAACAGTTTCGGGGGGTGAGGCTCAGCGGATTCAATTGGCTACTGCATTAGGAGGGACCCTTACTTCTTCGTTGTATGTTTTGGATGAACCTTCGGTGGGTCTTCATTCTAGCGATGTGATTAAACTTTTAAGCGTTCTTCGTGACATACAAAAAAAAGGTAATACAGTCGTAGTGGTTGAGCATGCACCTGAAATTGTTTGCGCAGCCGATCATATTATCGAGTTGGGGCCAGGGGCTGGGAATAATGGGGGGGAAATTATTGCCGCTGGTACGGTCGATGAAATAGCTTCTGTCAAAGGCTCTCCAACGGGCAGGGTTGTTCGAAACGAACTTATCTGGCGAACAAGGTCTAAATTAAAATCAACGAAGTCGTTAAAGATTATGGGTGCTAGTGAAAATAATTTGAAAGATTTAAATGTTGAGATACCTCTGCGGCAATTGGTTGCCGTAAGCGGTGTTTCTGGTGCAGGGAAATCGACTTTAATTCGCCAGGTCCTTGTAGGGCATTTATTGAATGATCCTGAGCGTGGAGAGTGTCAAGAAGTTCAGGGCGCTTCCCAAATCTCGAACGTCATTCTCGTCGAACCGACACCGCCAGGTAAAAGCCGACGCTCCAATCCTGCGACTATTTCGAAGGCTTTTGACGAAATACGAAAACGTTTAGCTGGTACGCGAGAAGCGCAGTCACTCGGATTGGGACCCGGCTGGTTCTCGTTCAATCGTCCAGGAGGGCGTTGTGAAAAGTGTGAAGGTACTGGGGAGCTAGTTGTAGATATGCAATTTCTTGAGGACGTCAGAGTTCCTTGTGAATTTTGTAAAGGCAGTCGTTTCTCAGAGAAGGCAAAAGAGATTCAACTCGAAGGACTTTCCGTGGTTGATATTTTGCAATTTTCGATCGACGAAGCTCGTGAATTCTTTTCCATCGATCCCAAAATAACTAATCGTTTACTTCCTTTTTCGAAGGTCGGCTTAGGTTATCTTCTGCTTTCACAACCGTTATCTTCTCTTTCTGGTGGAGAGCTACAACGACTTAGGATTGCTCTTGCGCTTGTAGATAAGAAACCCAAAGCTCTCTATGTCTTGGACGAACCTACTACGGGTCTGCATCCTGTCGAAGTGCAACAGCTACTTTCATGCTTAGATGAATTACTCGAACAAGGGGCAAGTGTCGTGGTAATTGAGCACAACTTGGAAGTTATTCACCAGGCGGATTGGGTTATTGATCTAGGCCCGGAAGGAGGCCCAAACGGCGGGTATGTAATTGCTCAAGGGACGCCGGAGGAAATTCAGCTAAGTGAATTTTCGGCCACTGGTAGGGCGTTGGCAGGAGTTTTAGAAGTAGAGAAAGGGGCTTAGAGCTCTCTATACGATTAATTTGGCAGATTCACAGCAAACCACGTAAGGAATGCTCGCAAAGATGGGTCGTAAGTGAGAAACTTGTACTTGAGGAAATGGGAGCCGTTTAATGACTGAATTGAACTGGACTGTCGAGCAGATTCGCGTGGGAGATGCCGACCTTATTGTTGAACGGGTCGGACAAGGCCCATCAGTGCTTTTGCTGCACGAAGAGCTGGGCTGCCCTGGCACTACCGAATGGCAAGTCGAGCTAGCGAAAGATCACACCTTGATACAGGTACATCATCCTGGATTCAGCCGAACTGAATCGGTCCAGTGGATTTCGTCTATGAGAGACCTGGCTTGTTTTTATGCTTGGTTTTTAAGAGAACAAAAACTTACGCCTACTGCTGTTATAGGCTTTTCGCTAGGGGGCTGGATTGCCGCTGAGATGGCTGCAAATGATCCATCCCTATTTTCCAAGATCACGCTGGTAGGTGCGGCAGGCATTCAGCCTCCCGTTGGAGAGATTCTGGACTTATATATGATTACAGCGGACGAGTACCTCCGTCGCAGTGTGATTGATCCCACTACGACGGCTGAGTTTGGTTCTCTCTACGGAATAGAACAAACTCCTGAACAATACGAGGCGTTCGAAGAGGCGCGGGCAGAGACTGCACGTTTAGCCTGGAAACCATATATGTTCAATCAAAGCTTGCCCAATCTGTTGGAGGCGGTGGCTAATGTTCCGACTCTTATCATCTGGGGGGAGAAGGATCAAATAGTGCCGTTTAGCGTAGGAGAAAGGTATCGTGCTGCGATTCCAGGGTCCGAACTCTTGACCATTTCCGGTGCTGGTCATCGACCAGAGATTGAACAAAAAGAAGAGTTTCTAAAGGCAGTTAAAGGTTTTTTGGGATAGAACTATTTTGTATAGGAGAACACCAAATGTTTTTTTCTTGGTTTACAGAACGTGCCTATCACTATGAAGAAGATGCAAAGAACAAGGTATTAGAAGATGAAATTTTAAGAAAGCAGAGCTTCTACAACACTCCCAACGAGTTCATGGAGCGTAAGCGAGTATCCGATCTTCTCAATATGTATATCGATGAGAAGGTTTGGTCCGAACAAGAGCTCGATGGCTTCGATGGCGTAATGCTTAACGAGCATCACGGCACTCCGTTTTGTCTTGGGAGCGTCATGGATGTCGAGGCTTCGATTTTGGCTAAGATGACAGAGCGCTATAAAATCGCGCTTCTCGGGAATCCAATTCCGACAACGCATAGCCCCCTTAGACTGGCAGAAGAGCTGGCAATGATCGATCTCATCTCAGGGGGAAGATTAGTGCCGGGTTTCGTTCGAGGTGCTGGATGTGAGCAGTTGGCGAACGGTGCGAACCCAGCTCACAACAGGGAACTCTTTGAAGAAGGACACGATCTTATCCTTAAGGCTTGGACGGACCAGGGTCCCTTTCGTTGGGAAGGAAAACATTATCATTTTCGTCACGTTAATCCTTGGGCAAAACCTATGCAGGAACCCCATCCACCGATATGGATTCCTGGATTAGTAAGCCCAGACACTGCACGCTGGTGTGCGGACAAGAAGTATCCCTATGTAGCACTCGCAACATATCCCGAACCGACCGCGGAGTTGTGGAATATCTATGCGGATGCAGCGGCTAAGAATGGCTTTCAGGCCGGATCTGAAAATTTTGGATACCTCCAGCCCGTGTTTGTAGGGGAAACTCAAGAACGAGCAGAGGAGCTGGGTAAACGTTTCCTATTCGGAGGACACTTCGCACATTTCGCACGGCCCGAGTGGATGTTCCCGCCCGGGTATAATTCGAAGGAGGCGACGGCTCGGCTGGCTAGGCAGTTTGCCAATCCGAATCTTCCGGGAAGTGTAGGAATAGGTGGCGACT
>DKAI01000215.1 GCA_002450755.1 Deltaproteobacteria bacterium UBA6930 | reverse complement strand
CAGAGACACCCGGTATTGCAACGGCCGTGGAGATTTTTCCCAGGCTAAGTGCCTTTATCGGGCTGGCTCTACCAGGTTTTCGGATTATGTAGGAGGTAAGCGTCATCCTACGTCTTTTTGTGCCAAATCTCGCAACTTTCGCAACCGTAAAGAACCGTTACAGACTGATTTTTTGCCAACGGTTAGATCTGTCCTGAGGAGAGAGGTTAGGATTGATATTCTCCGGTCTTAAATTCCGTTGGCTTCGTAACCAAACGCAGTGAATTAAAAGATATTTACCGGCTTTTCCAATAAGTCTCGTTTGAGGAAAACTATGGAACTGATCCGGAGGTCCTGCCTGAGTTCGGAGGACTTGGGGGTGGGTTCTAGTAGGAACCCAAACGAGAGTTAGGAATCGAATCTCCATTAGCGCCCCTTGGGGAAAACTTTGGAGTTGCTGCCGCTGGATCTAATCGATAATTCTTCCGAAAATTAAGGATTAATCCTTCGGGACAACTGGTCCGTTTTTGAGCTAAACTTGTCTTCGACCCGAGCCCAAAAGGAGAGTAGCGATGGCCAATTATGATACCCTGATAACCAACGGAACCGTTGTAGACGGAACAAGAGACAACCCCAGATTTCGCGCTGATATTGGAATCAAAGACGGCAAAGTTGCGATGATCTCGCGCAGCAACATTGATCCTTCAGAAGCTGACGAGGTGCTTGACGCGACTGGCCAAATCGTGGCGCCGGGCTTTGTTGATTTGCACACCCACTACGATGCACAAATCCAATGGGATCCGTATTGCACTCTCTCAGGTTGGCACGGCGTAACTTCACTCGTTCTAGGGAACTGTGGTTTTGGTTTTGCGCCAGTGGCTCCAGAAAACCGCGATCGAGCGATGCTTAGCATGTCTAGGGTAGAGGCGATTCCGTTCGACTCCATGAAAGAGGGAATGCTCTGGGATTGGATCACCTTTCCGGAGTGGCTTGATTCGCTCGAGCGAATGCCAAAGGGAATAAACGTAATTTCTTATGTCCCTATTGGACCGCTGATGATCTGGGTAATGGGACTCGATGCTGCGAAAAGTCGCGAACCGACTGCCGAGGAACTGGCTGAGATGTGCCGACTTATGGAGAAAGGCTTGGACGCGGGCGCATGCGGTTGGTCTGTTCAGAGATTGGGCGATGGATTTACGTCAGTCCAACGTGATTACGACGGCTCTCCAATGGTTACCGACTGCATGAGTGACGAGACCTGCTTTGCGTTTGGAGAGGTTCTTCGCAAGAGAGGTGGAGGCCATATTCAAATCACTCAGGCTAAGGATGACTTTATTGAAGATCTCAAGTTTGTTAAGGAGCTCGGGAAGCGATCGGAGTCAGCGATTCTGTTCAATGTTGTTTTCTGCAACGACTATCATCCCAAGCAGCACAAGCGTCTTCTTAAGTGGGCCGATGAATGTCAAGAGGAAGGCATAAAGATCTTCCTCCAGGGTGCAACGGCAGCAAACGACCTTACTTACACATTCGTGGATTTCAATTTGCTAGATGGCCAAAAGGACTGGTTGTACGTCACTCTTGGAGACGTCGAAGAGAGGATGGCTAAAATGCAAGAGCCCGCGGCGCGAGAAGGGCTCCGTAACGATTACGACCATGGCCGCATGCCTGTTGCCTGCGGTCCGATTAAAGAGTTCATAATTCTTGAAACGGTAAATGAAGAGAACAAGAAATGGGAAGGACTCAACCTCGAGCAGCTTGGGGAGGCTCAGGGCAAACACCCGATAGACGCATTCTTGGACCTGGTGATTTCGGAGAAGCTCCAGACGACGATCTACACACCTCCTTTTAACACCGACTTCGATGGGAACAAGGAGATCTTTGAGTCCGAATATGTGGTTCCAGGTGTCTCTGACGGTGGGGCTCACACGAAGTACGTAACATTAGGTGCATTCACTACGGATTTTATTGCGGATTTCGTGCGTGACCAGGACCTGATGAGTCTCGAGGAAGCGCATTATAGGATGTCAGGGCTTCCAGCTCAGATGGCTGGGTTTAAAGATCGTGGAACCATAGAAGAGGGCCGTCCCGCGGATCTCGTCGTATACGACTTGGAAGCCCTTAAAGCGACGGAGTCAGAAGTGGCTCATGATTTTCCTGCAAATGAATGGAGAAGAATTCGTAAGGCAGAAGGTTACCGCTGGATTTTGGTAAACGGTGAAGTCACCTTCAAAGACGGAGAATGCACTGGTGCAACTCCAGGCACCCTGCTTCGGGGAGGTACCGCGGCCTAAGTTTCGATGTGAGTATAAAAATACGCCCGCGCTAGCTCTGACAGTGCGGGCGTTTTTTTTCTTAAAAGAAAATTTAGGAGCTTTGCGAGAGTTGAGTTCCCTCCTCACTAGCAAGAGGATCAGAAGAGAACTCAGAGGAAGAACTTGATCTGCGCTAAGAAATGGGAGCAAGAATGAGTAACCATGTTTTTATGCGACCTGAAGAGGCTTTTCCAGTTCAGGAAAAGGAGCCCGTTCCAGGAAGCTGTCCTAAATGTGACGCGAAGAGTCTTTTTCGTTATCCGGTGCTCTCTGAAGGTGGATGGTTTTTAGTGGTCAAATGCCAAAAATGCTTGCATTGCACCGAGAGAAATCACTGGAATAGACTGGGGCATATCGTTCTCGCGACTGATACACTCCGCGGCATGAAAAAAGGGGACTGACACATGATGGCAGTTGATGTGGGCGGAACTTTTACAGATGTGGTCTCGGTTGAAAATGGAGAAATTCGAACCGCTAAAGTCTCCACTGTTGTAGAACAGGTGGACCGTGGTGTAGTCGAAGGTGCACAGGAATTGAATGTTTCAAGTGCGACAGTTTTTAACCATGCAAGCACTCATGGTTTGAATGCGATAATTACGCGGTCGCTTCCTAAGGTGGGATTCCTTACAACTCTTGGGCACAGAGATATTTTGGATATGGGGCGCTGCTGGCGACCGGCAACTTCTCTTAGCGACCCGACTTGGAGGCGCCCATTTGGCGATACTATGAGACCTCTGGTGGAGAGGTATCTGCGTCGCGGAGTTCTGGAAAGAGTGACGGCTTCTGGTGAAATATTTACCGAGCTCGATGAAGATCAGGCGAGAAAAGAAATCCGTGTTCTAGGGAAATGTGAAGTTGTTGGCGTGGCTATTTGTTTGATAAACGCTTACACGAATGACATTCACGAAAAACGGATTCGAGAATTGGTCAGAGAGGAACTAGGAGAGGTTAGCTGCTCCATTTCAAGTGAGGTTTCTCCTCTGGCAAAAGAATACGCTAGAGCTTCTACGACACTTATAGATGTCTTTATGAAGATTATTTACCAAGAATACACGCAACGACTAGATGAAAGTTTGCGCGAAGCCGGTTTCACAGGAGATCTTAACTTTGCTGACTGCACGGCAAATTTAATCCCAGCTTCGGATGCGATGGATAAACCTTTTGGAGTTGTCTTCTCTGGTCCTGCAGCTGGAACGGTCGGTTGTGCTCATTTCGGGTCGATGATTGAAGAACGGAACTTGCTCTGCGCCGATGTAGGCGGGACGTCCTGTGATATCAGCCTTGTCACGCAAGGCGATCCATTTGTAAACACGACTTTTGAATTAGAACACGACCTAATCGTGAATGCCCTGTCGAATGATATTTCAAGTATTGGTGCGGGGGGAGGCAGCATTGTCGCCATTTCCAAAACAGGGGATGTCACAGTGGGTCCAGAGAGTGCAGGCGCCTCCCCAGGGCCTGCCTGTTATGGCAGAGGTGGTAGTCAGCCCACGATGACGGATGTGTGCGTTTTGGCCGGACTGATAGATCCTGGAGGTTTCGCGGGAGGTAAGATGCCCTTAGATTCCTCTTTGTCTACTAAGGCGTTTGAAGAACTAGATACCCCTCTTTCGTTTAATCAAAGAATTAAGTACGCCTACGATATCGGTCTGAACAATATTTCCGAGGGTATCTTTAACATTGCAATCAAGCACGGAATTGACCCTAGAGACTACTCTTTGGTAGCCTACGGTGCTGCAGGGCCTTTGATGCTTCCGGCTATTGCTGACCTAATTCGAGTCCGAAAAGTGATTGTTCCTCCTCACCCGGGCCTGTTCTCGGCGCTTGGATTGCTATCCGCAGATCAGGCTTACACACTGAGCCGAAGTTCTTACAAACTTTTAGGGCCCGATTCGGCAGAATCTATCGATAGCTTATATCAGGAAATGGAGACACAGTTGCTCGATCGTCTCGGGTCAGAGCATGAATTCGAGTTGATACGGTCATTCGATGGTCAATTACTAGGTCAAACCTGGGACACGCCTTTTGTCGAAGTAGCACGAGGTGACATAGATAGTGCAGCTGTAGAAAAAATGATTGAGGGATTTCATGAAGCTTACGAAAGACATCATGGAAATAAGTTCGAAGAAATTCCGGTGCAAGGGGTTACTTACCGAGTACGCGCCGTAGTTCCGACTCAAAAGGTTTCGTATCCGGAACTACCACGCAGGGAAGGGGAGCAGCTTAAGAGCATGGGTACCACTATCATTAAATACATTGCTGACGAAGAACAAATCGCTCAGGTCTATGACAGGGTAAACCTGAGAATGGGAGACGTCATTCAGGGCCCTGCGATTATTCGAGAGCCCCTATCGACTACCCACATTACGCAAAATCAGGCAGGGAAAGTTGGGAAGTTTGGTGAAATCAACATTGAGTCCCAAAGCTAAGCAGAGGAGAAAACGGTGAGCCAAGAGGTTTCTTCCAAAGATCTTGACGGGAAAAGCAAGGATTTACTGCGCAATTGGACAGAGGATAGATTTGAAAAGGAATACAATTGCGACCGATTTACCGCGACGGTTTTAAGCAACCGATTGCGGCATGCGGCAGAACATATGAGCACTGGACTGATGGCGGGCTCCTTTTCTCCAATTATTAGTGACTGGTTTGATTTTGCGATTTCTATTTCGGGGCCGCCTGATATGGACTATCCGCTTCCCGCAGTTGGAAGTAGTCTGCTTGTCTTTCTTGGAACCATGGAAGATGCTTGTCGCAATATAGTAGAAGAATATGGTCCTGAAAGGCTCAAACCTGGGGATGTACTTCTTTGTAATGACCCTTATCGAAATGGATTACACGTTAATGACGTAAGTTTTATCCGACCGGTATTTTTTGAGGGGAAACCGATTGCCTTCATAAGTATTCGAGCCCATCAGCTTGATATGGGTGGAACGGTACCTGGAGGCTTTAGTAGCACGAAGGCTAATGTCTTTGAAACTGGTCTAGTTATTAGTCCAACACTACTTTTTGAAAACGACAAGCCAGTTCCTACAACTTTTAGTCTGATCTTTGATAACACTCGATTCGGTGGTCTTCTTCAGGCGGATTTTATGACGGTATTGCGTCAACTGAAACTGGGTGAAGAGTTGGTAGAAGGAATTATCAATCGGTATGGAGAAAAAGCGTATCGTGGAACTGTTCGTTATTGCTGCGACGCTTCTGCGGAAACAATGCGTGATTCGTTTGAAATTCTGCCGGATGGAACTTATGCAGGTGAGGAGCGAATCGATGCTGATGGAGCGGGTGA
>DKAI01000115.1 GCA_002450755.1 Deltaproteobacteria bacterium UBA6930 | reverse complement strand
AATTCATTTTACTGTTCCTTCCCATAAGTATTATCTATTCGTATTTAGAATGTTCATTTTCTACTATTACTTTGTTGTGAGAAGTATTGGCACCACCGGTTGCTTTCATTGATATTGCCTTCTGAGTTCTTACTTGGGAGTTTTGAGGCGCCACCCTCATGCTTAATGAGTTGAACTCAATACGAAGACAAGAATACCTGATTGGAGCGACTCCAACGCAGTGATAATCCATGTAAGGGTTGTTGGAGAACCATCGAGTAAAACTGAAACAACTCGGCCAAGTATTGTGCCTAGTAAAAAAATCCCCACCGTAAGGAATATACCTGTGCGTATTCCAGGCATAGAAACTGTTGCTAATAAAAGCAGACCGATGCCTATTCTTAGGCCGCCATAGACTGCTCTTACTTCATTTTTCCCATTCCTCGAAAAGCTCTCACAACCTAAGTAATTCAAAATCTTTTCAGGTTGAATAAGGCTAATCATGCCTGTAATTACAAAGCAGGCTGCAATAAAAGAAATAAGGATTAGATTAATTGTGGACATATTGATGATCCCTGCTTCCCGCTAGAGATTCTTGGATCCCTGGACTACATTTTTTGAATACTTGCGAAATTTTCTAGCTTTCAATTACTTACGGTCGAATTTTAAATAAGGAAAGGCAAATGTCCAATTTTGAGATTAATGTACTCAGAGAGTTTCCGGATGACGGCCCGGTGGTCATGTTGAATCTAGTGAAATTTCGTGAGGTTTCTTCTGACGGAAATGGTACTGGAAGCGACGCATACAAAAGATATGCCGAAGAAGTGACTCCTCTTATGGAGAAAGTCGGGGGCCGTGTCTTATGGGCTGGAAATATTCAGCACCCGGTGCTTCACGAGGGGGGAGACGTCGATTGGGACTGGTCTGTTCTGGTAGAATATCCGAACCGATCGGCTTTTCTAGAACTAGTGAGTAATTCGGTCTATTCCAAAGCCAATGTAGATAGGAAAAATGGCGTAGAAAAACACGTAATTATGGCCTCTAAGACGGTGATGGAATTTCTATAAGATACTGATTTTGTTAGAAATCTACAGCCTTCTCCATGCCAGTAGGTTGCGAACGCTTCTTGTGCTTTTAGGAAAGAAAAGGTCTAAACTGGGTTAGACGGATACGGGCCTGCTCGTTTGTCGAACGAAAGCTCGGAGTTAAGTTTTTTGGAGAAGGAAGGAAACATGAGCGAGAGCCAGAAGTTTTTGCCCGAACAGTTTTCCTTGTTGGAAAAATACTGTCCCGATTGGATGGTTGATTCAGAACAGGAACGCTACAGATTTCGCGTAAACCGAACGATGGAAGAACTTGACGATTATTACAAAGCCGTTTTTCCTCTCTTGGATGATATAGCGGACTACATTGATCAATATGAGATAACTGCGATGCCCCCGCAGGCCATGGCCTTGTTAAGGCTCGGGCAAATGCTTATGGAAGTATCACCAGCAGTAATAACTTATCGACATCCGGATGTTCCGAACTCGATTGATTTTAACCGTTTTCACGTAATCTCGGCTTCCGATGTGGCCGAACAGGTTGATTAGACCAAGAATTCGTAGTAGGAGAGAAAATTGAGTACTCAAATCGAAAATAACCCCGAGCTTCGTCTGCCCGATTGGAAAAATACAAGGCCGATTGCAGAACAGCACCCCCATATGGATACTGGACCGGTTTCGGTTGAGCCCTATATCTCCGAAGAGTTTTTTGAGGCCGAGCGTGAAAAGATTTTCAAGCAGATGTGGCTCTACGCGGGGCGCGCGGAGCGCCTGAAGAAACCTGGCGACTATTTCGTTGTAACAATGGAGGTATTGCGTACTAAGAAAGACGGTACTTATCCGTCCTTTATTATTTGTCGCGATGACCATGGGGAAATTAAAGCTTTTTATAATGCGTGCCAACATCGGGGAACGAAAGTTTGTTGGGATGAAACAGATTCCTGGGAGAGTTCGAACCGAAAATATTTCACCTGTCGTTTTCATGGTTGGGTGTATGGTCACGATGGTGAGTTGAAACATGTACCGAACGAAAGTCAATTTTTTGACATAAATAAGTCAGCTAGAGGCTTAAAGCCGATCAACTGCGCGGTATGGAAAGATTTTATCTTCATCAACGCCAAAGAAGACCCAGATCAGGCACTCGAAGAGCAAATCGCGCCACATACTACTAACCTTAAAGATTTTCCGTTTGAAAAATTACGAAAGACCGGTGTTTGGACCGCGACTGTAAATTGTAACTGGAAGGTAGCCATCGATGCGTTCCAAGAGGGATATCATGTGCAAACTGTGCATGCAGCAACGATCCCAACTGCGTTCAATGGTCCACTTAATCCCAATTGTACTCCAACCTCGATTTCGCTTTATGAGGGAGGAAACCGGGCGATAACCTTTATGGTCTCGCCTGATTATCAGCCCGACGAACTCGAAAGGTGGGTCTTAAGCCGAGGGAACAACTGGTATGCTGGTGGCGACAAAATTAAAAGCCAGTACCAGGGCGCAAACCCCAATAACGATCCTTTCTATGCATTCGATTGTGTGGGATTTTTCCCGAACATGTTGGTTGATCCTTTTATTGGGGGCTACTACGGACACGAGTTTTGGCCAATTGACGTAAACAAAACACGCTGGATTGGCAGTATTAATTTTACTGAAGCTACGAAACCTAGCGAGTTGCTGTCCCAAGAGCACGGAAAGATCTTGCTTCGTGATGCTTTTAGAGAGGATACGGTGACTTTGGACGCTTCACAGGAAGGTCTAGAATCGGGTGCGGTGGAGGATGTCGTTTTTTGCGATGGCGAAGCTGCTCCTCGTCACCTCTACCAGGCTGTGGTAGACCGCGTAAATTCTTGACGGATTGTCCGTCAGGCGATGGATTTTCCTAGAAAAGAATATTGAAGTCTCGCTCAAGGAAGGGTTTTTTCTTTCAGAAACCCGCGGATTACGTTTGCGGTTAACTGAGACACGTTGTTGTTGTAATTATTGTGCGAAAGACTGCCGACCCAAGCCATTGAACTTACGGAGAATACTGCCCCTTCGTTTGGAGTTTTGAAATAAACGATATCGGCTCTTGTATACGGATTCGAATCGCCGAGTCCCCCTGCAGCAAAGTACCCTCTCGCGTTAAAAGTAGATTCCTCACTAACCGAGACGTAAAAGTCGTTATGACCTTCAGAGTGTGCCAATACAAATGCACGGTGAGGTGTGCCCAGTTCGAGGTCGTAACGATCTAATTCAAGTCCCGCGGCACCGTCACCAATCAGACCGAAGTCGCCTATAGGTTCATCTTTGCCGATCCCCTCAAACATCCATTCGCACTCGGGTAACCAGCTGTCAGGTGTCCTTCTGTAGTAACTCGATGCACCTAATCCAAAAGAAGTAAAAGTTACTCCTACCAACTTACTCATATTTCGCCCGCGAACTCTCCAAAGACCCCCGTGTTTTCCATCAAAAGCATTACAGTATTCTCCGGGTTCGATAGTCCAGGCTCGAGTGCCATTATCCCCTTTTCGGACTTCGATTAATCCAGAATTATCAGGGTGAAAAACACAGCACCAATAAAAACCATTTGCACCTAAATAAATCCATCTTCCTCCTTGTTCCTGGTACGCCTCGTAAGCATCGAGCATTTCTTCGGAGTTGTATTCAGGGTGATGTCCTGTTAATACAACGCGGTATGGACGCAGTAGATCAACGCCTTCTTTTTGTAGGTCTTCATCAGTGAAAACATCGAACTCGAAGTCCATACTCTCGAGCCAGTCTGTTATGTAGAGGTCAGCGTTAAGTTGCCACGCTGAAGGAGAGAGGACGTGACTGTATTTTGGACGCATGTTTAAAATTGGTCGGAGCCTTGAAGATGTACAAACCCCCCAGCCGTCACTGTGAACTGTATACGTTCCAAGGCCATAGCCCGATTTTTCTTGGAGTAACAGGTCTCCCGATTGAAGAAGTGGAATACGTCCAGTTAATAGTTGGGCAACTTGGGAATCAGGACTGAGATTTTCGTTAGCATACGCTAGATAGCTCGCTAAGGGGAGAACCAAGGCAATTTTGGCTGTTGGTTTTCCTTTTGAAGGTCTGACCACAAAAGGGATGTAGTCTTCAGTTTCTGGGGTCTCCTCGCCATTGATACGTAATCGCGCGGCATATACGCCACTTTTTAAATGTTTCGGTATTTTTAGAGAAAAATCTTTATTCCACCTCGCGTCATCAACCGAATCATCATGGAAATGAATAGCCCCATACTCTCGGGGTGCGGCTACAAAGCTCATGTGATCACCTGACCAATTATGCCCTGGCATTCCACGGTCTGGAAGATTTACGCACGTTCCGTGTAGACCATTTAAAGATTCGTCGACAATTTTTTGGGAAGCCGCGTTTTCTCCAATATTTCGAGAAAAATTCCACAGTCCTATTACCGATTGAGCTTGTCGATTTGTAAGAGGTTGATTGCCCAGTACTAAACTTTCAATTTCTGAACGCTGTAGTGCCTCTTGGCTTAAAATCGGCCTTTCTATGCGGCCGTTAAAATTCGCTTCGTGAATCGGAATGTTCAGATTTTTACCGCAGTCCTTGTAGTGCCCTCCCCGGAGATTTCGACCAGATTTTGATTTTCGGGTTGATGCGGCAATTAAAAGAGGACAATCATTCTTAGAAGGAGTACCCGGGGTGACTTTGGTTTGGATTTCGAACTCTGTGTCCGAAATTGGCTCGACGAGTCTCATTCCGTGACCACCGCTCGTTGATGTGATGTAAGGAATCTGATAGAGCCCCACTTCGCCGGTAACGGCATTAAAAGTTGCACCTACCGAGTACCATACCTTCCGAAACAAAGGACGGTCTGATGATATTTTCCTCTTTTTCCCTTTTCCGTTGCCTATCCAAAGAGATAACTGAGAATTCTCATCGATAAAAAGTCCGTAACCCGTCTCTTCAGTTTCAGACCATTTCGTAATAATGCCTTGTTTACCTAAATCGGGTGTAGTTGGATAAATTAATGCGCCCAGTGAGAAGCTGCTTAAAGTTAGTCGCTCATCATCTGGAACGTAGATATATGAGCCTGCAAAAACCGGCTGGGATTGTCCGCGATAAGTCCCATTAATTGCCGTATCAATTTCAACTTCTTTGTAACCCGGTCCTGCAGGATTCGTATCGCCATGAACCAAACGAACAATTTGCACTTCATAAGATTCACTTTGTTCGCTATGTACGAAAAAATCAATCTCTTCTCCATGTTTGACTGAAAAAGGATCGCTGTATCCGGTTATTCGAAGTGTCGGTAATTTCGTATTGTTCTCAGGGTAGTTCGTTGACATGATATATATCCAAAAGGTTTTGTAATCGTTTGAGAAAAATTGAGTGCTCCGCTTCCTCTCTTGTCTCGAAGGATTCTTCGGTAATCTGAATTTTGAGTCCCCGGCTCCCAGGCAAAATGCCTATATTGTACTGTTTCCAAGGAACTACCTCGATAATGCAATGCTTCCCGGCAACTTCTGCAACTCGTAGCTTATCAAGTAGTCGGGAAAGTTCCGGGCTATCCATATCGGGGGCCTGACCTGCTCTTGTCCCTCGATATATGGGTCGTGCTTTATGTTCAGCGATAAGCGCTTGTCGATGTTCTTGATCTTTCAGGATAGGTAGTAGGTAGTTATGAAAGTTAAAATCATCCAGAGCCTTGAATGAATAATCCTGATGGAGTGTACCTTCGGGTCGTTTTGTTTTCACAGAAGCATCTCCCTTTACTGTTCCAATGCTCTCTTGGAAACTTTTTAAACTATACGCTTATCGGTAAGCACACCAACAAAAAATTTGTGAGATAGGACGAGAATATTGTTTGAGTTTAGTGTTTGTGGCATGGCGTCTAAACACAGGAAATCCCGCCGGTTTTTATTGAATTGGATAATATTTATCTTTAAGAGGTGCTATTCTACGGCCCCAAATGTATCCATAGGGCTTTGAATGGAGGTGTTACTGTGAACCGCGTGTTGAATAGACAGTTATTTTTCTTGATGTTGGTACTTGTGCCAGTTCTGATTGGCAATCATGCATGGTCCAATCATATTTCCGGAACGGTAGTCGATACAGAGGGAAATCCTGTTCCATTTGTTCGCATTAATATTTCCAGTCTAGAGGGCGCCCCTAGAACCACCAGTGTTTTCAGTACTAAGGATGGAAGCTTCAAATCTCCTGTGCTCAAAATTTCGGGTGAGAACGCAACGGTAGAAGCTTTTCGGATTGGTTGGGTAGAAAGCGAACGTTCAACTACAAGAGAGGGCAAGGATTCGAAAGTTCAACTTGTAATGAAAGCGGTTAAGAATGTCGCAACACAGGTTCCTGCTTCAGCGTGGATTCCAGGAACTCCGGGGGAAAGAGACTATCACACGGCTATTCATGAATGTTCGAATTGCCATCAGTTGGGTGCTGAAAGAGTGCGAAGGTGGTCGAGTGGTCTTCAAGGTATTGGCACCGAACAAAAAACAATGGCGTGGGAAGCGATGGTGCAGTACATGCGATCCCAGGCCTTCGCGATGGGTCCTGTTGGAAATACCCAATTCCGTTGGGGTCTTTCCGCACAACATCCAGATTATCTCGCCGCTTTAGTACCAGAGACGAGCTTTCTAGTTCCTCGTGATATGAATCTCGTTGTTCCTCTTCTCGCCTCGAAGTTTCCAACTAATTTCGATGAATATTTTGAATACAACGATATTGAAAGGTTAGGCGAGTACGGTGTTACCGGTGAAACTGTAATAGAAGAGTTCGCTCTTCCGAGTTTCGGCTGGACGAGGGAAGTGGCTGTAGCTCCTGGATCGGACAAAATATGGTTCGTTGAACTCGATGGTGATCGACTCGGGGCTCTCGATCCTAAAAATGGCTCGATAGATTGGTACGAAGTGCCGGGGGAGGGACCTCAGGGACCTCATACAATAAACGCTGATTCGGAAGGAAACCTTTGG
>DKAI01000212.1:1789-2708 GCA_002450755.1 Deltaproteobacteria bacterium UBA6930 | reverse complement strand
GGCCAGGCGAAGATCGGATCAAACTTTACGAGGTCACCCTTATAGGACGCTTCAGCTTGCGTCCAAATTTCCTTCATTGCTTCAATCCGCTCCCTCATGAGTTTAAAACGTCCGACGAAGGGAGTACCGTGATTCTCTATTTCTTCTCCACACCATCCGCCACCAATGCCGAAAAGAAATCTTCCATTCGAAATGACATCAAGTGTTGCTACCTCCTTTGCCAACTGAATAGGATCACGTTGAACGACTAGGCAAATACCAGTTCCTAAAAGTAATTTATCGGTAACCGCGGCTGCTGCAGAAAGTGCTGAAAAGGGATCGAGCACGTCATAGTACATTTTAGGAACCGTATCTCCTCCCGGCCACGGCATCTCACGATGCACAGGCTGGTGCGTATGCTCCGGAAACCAGAGCGATTCAAAGCCTCGCTCTTCTGTTGCTTGAGCGATCTCTACGGGAGTTGCCGAATATTCCGTGGGGAACAAAGTAATTGCGTATTTCATGAAATATCCAAGGGTGCTTGAGGGACGTTCTTCCAGAACTCGAGGTCATGGCCGTAGAATATTCTAGCGCCTGAATTTTGAAGTTCTCTTAATCTGAGAAGCGATTCCCTTTGCATTTCGAAATCGTAAGAAAATGTTGGAAGTTTTAGCGTTTCCAAAGTTTCTTTGAAGTAGCAAGCATCTCCCGTTAGAACGACGTCACCTCCATCTAAACGAACCCTCAATGACTGGTGGCCTGGAGTATGTCCATAAGTGGGGATACAAGTTAAGGTCCCATCACCAAAGATGTCATGCTCTCCGTCCGCGAGGACTACAGAATGTCCCAAGTCGTAATCACGAGGATTGAAGCCATTCTTTCTTTGGGAGTCGGGCTCACTTCCGGCTTCCCATTCAGGTCGTTGGATGACAAGGTTTGC
>DKAI01000212.1:0-1397 GCA_002450755.1 Deltaproteobacteria bacterium UBA6930 | reverse complement strand
ACAATAAAATTGATGGATCCTGGATCTACGTTTATGGATTCTAGACGTGCCTTGATGTCTTCTCCTTGTGCATATTCAACTTCAAACGCCTTCGCGAGGCCTCCAAGACGATCTTCTGGAGATTCTCTCAACTGTGGGTGTAATCCGGTATCGAATAAAACTCGACCTTTTGGATGTTCGATAAGATAACTCGGAATGGGTAGAGCAATCCGCCCTTTAAGTCCTTCCATAAAAGGAGCCGCATTTGCATGTAGGTAACCGCAAGTCATTGCTCGCATTCGAACTGTCACGTCGTTTTCCTCCTTAGCCTGAATAGATCTTATCATTTAGAATGATTCAAGTTTAAATTATCTGATTAGTTCAATTCCTAATATATTTCCGAGTTCCTGGAGTGCCTTTTTTGGATCATCAACTTTAATCGTGGTGAAGCCGAGCAATTTTGCTGCTTTAAGATTTCTTCCAATATCATCTAAAAACACTATTGAATCTGGAGAAACAGACAAGGTATCGCAGACATGTTCGTAAATACGAGGATCAGGTTTTCGCATTCCGAGTTCACTAGATTCAAAAAAGAAATCAAAATAGTCTTTGATCGCGCCAGTACCTTCGCGATCATTTTTCCAATTATTAGTCAATGCAGCCACTTGTAAGTTAGACTTTCGGATCCTCCGAATCGCTTCCAGCATTTCACTTCTCGGTTTTGTAACATCGCTTATTCTTTTCATTAAATCGTAAGACGAAACTCTAAAACCCGCTTCTTTGCACTCTTCTTCGAAATCAGAAAAAAATTGCTTCATAGTTATCACGCCACATTCTAACCGAGACCAAGACCCTGCAAGTCCCGTTTCACCTATCACGCGATTAATCGAGCCAGGTTCTATTCCCTCTAGCGCCTCATATTCAGAAATAACATGAAGAGGAGATCCCAAGACTACGCCACCTAAATCGAAAAGTACTAATCTAAAATTCATGAGGATTACGATAGCGTGCTTGCTTCCGGTTGGAATCAAAGTAAGAAAGAACAGTCAGTACTAGTAAGACAAATTTTGTGATAAAGGTGGTATAAATCGGTTATCTAATAGCTAGGTCGAAGTGCAATCCCGGAGATGAGCTGGTAGATCAAGAGGGTAGAGCTAGAACTTAGATCTCGATTGAGGTGGCTAGAAATGACGTCGACTATTCGAGTTGAAAATTTGACGCAAAGGTTTCATGGAATCAGTTATCCGGCTGTTCACGACGTGAGCTTTGCGGTTGAAAAATCGGAATGTATCGCACTCATAGGTAGTTCCGGTAGTGGAAAGACTACCCTGTTGAAGAGTATTAACAGACTAATTGAAGTGGAAGAAGGTAAAATATTTATAGACAACAAAGATATACGGTTGTCTTTAACCCATGAG
>DKAI01000204.1 GCA_002450755.1 Deltaproteobacteria bacterium UBA6930 | reverse complement strand
ATCCTTAACCTTTATAGGACCAGAGAATCAGGAGAAGGTCTATGGAGAAATGTAGAATTCTATGTGGTCGAGGTCATTCGCCCACGCTGCGAGGACGCGTGCCGATCTCTCAGATTTTCGGTTCTGAAAGGAAGTTTCGTGTTAGGTCGCTCGATGCTCGAGGGCTAGTCGATAATGCGTTCCCCTGTAGACATAAGCAGCCACACTACTGCAGCAACCAGGTAAAGGCATGCTGCGAGGAAGAATGCCGAGGCCCAAGACCCGGTGGTATCGACGAGATAACCCGAAACAAGGACGCCTACGACCCCGGGGATCGTTCCTACGGTGTTCGTGATACCCAGCAGGGTGCCGGCATATTTCGGTGCGATGTCGAGGTGGTTTACGGCGAAGCCTGCGAAAGAGAACCCTGCGAAAAACAGTGCACCCGTCATGACAGCAACTCCCTGAAGAGGAGTCTCAACCTGGCCCACCATGAAGAAACAACAGGCTGGGCCCACGAGGCCGATCGTCTGGATGACCTTGCGGGTGTTTGTGATCGACCACCCTCTCTTGATCATCCAGTCGGAAATCCATCCTGCACCGTTGCCGGTGATGAATAACGCGACATAGGGGAGTACTGCATAAATTCCAACGTCTCGAATGTTTACACCGAGTTGCTGGTTAAAGTAGGTCGGTAGCCATGCAAGCATGACGTAGAAACCCCAGTTGACGCAGAAGTGGTTGATAATCAGTGCCCAAACGGGAACTTTTGAGAAAATGATTTTGAAAGGCAGCTTAGGTGCCTTTTCAACGGGTGGCAGGCCACTTCGGATGTGTTCGAGTTCCGCGTCCGAGATATTGGGATGCTCGCTTGGCAGGCTGTGGACTCGTGTTTGCCAGAAGATCCACCAGATGAATCCTAAAATTCCGTAGATGTAGAAAACCGATTCCCAGCCGTACGCTCCAATAAGGATTGGCGAAATAAGGAGTGCCGCTACCGTGCCGACGGAGACGCCACTTAGGAGAAAACCTGCCGCGCGTGCCTTTTCCGAAGAAGGAATCCATCGGCCCATGACCGAATAGCAGGCGGGGAAGTTGATTCCTTCGCCCATTCCCATGAGCGCACGTGCCACGAACAAGATGGCGAGCGATGCGGCCGCGGCCGGAGGAGTAACAAGAGTAAAGAGCGACCACCAGAGGACCCCGAAGCCAAGGACTGCTTTCGCCCCAAAACGGTCGGCTAACCAACCGCCCAGCACTTGTGTGGCCATGTAGCCGTAAAAGAAAGACGAGAGAACCAAGCCCCGCGTGGTGTTGTCCCAGCCGAACTCTTCAGCCATTGGAATAATAGCAACCGAGATATTGACCCGATCGATATAGCAGATCAGAGCCGACAGGAAGCACAAAATGACGACAGTAAGACGGCGTGGCCAGTATTCAAATAAAGAAGGTGCAGCAGTAGACATGGGACCCCTCGTTACGTTTTCTATAGCCTACGGTAAAAAGAGGTCTTAGGTACAGTAGAATCTTCGAGAAGACGATGGCTTTGTCGAATTCGTACTTAACACTTGACTTTTAAGAAGGAGTTTTTGATGCCCCGATTGCCACTTGTTGACCTGAAAGATGCTCCTCAGGCTATTCAGGACTTTGTTAAAGGTCCGGGAGAACTTCACATTTTTCGTCACATGGCGAATGCACCTCAATGCTTCCAACCGTTAATGGACACAGTGGTGGCCCTTAATAAAGATGCAAAGCTTTCGCTTCGCGATCGAGAAATTGCTCTTCTGCGATCAGTATCTTCGTGTATTGGCGAATACGAATGGGCTCAACACGAGAGTTTTGCTCGCGAAGCCGGTATGGGGGATGAACACCTGCAGGCCATTCGAGATGCAAATGTCGATGCTGCGTGTTGGGAAGAGTCCGATAGGGACACCTTGCGGTTTACCAATGAAGTGATTGCCAACGTGAAGGCGAGCGATGCCACCTACGACAAGATCGCAGCCCGACTAAATGCCTCGCAGATCGCCGAGCTTCTTTTGGTAATCGGTTTTTATAGAGCCCTTGCTGTGTTCACTGAGAATGCGGAGACGCCGATTGACGCTTCTGTTGGACGAAGTGCTTTGGATACGATGCAGACTTCTTGAATGAAGACGAACGCTGTGTTCTGTTAGAGAAGCCTTGCAATACCCTCGATAAATCGCAAGTAACCATCCGTGCCTTCTTTTCGAACGGAAGGTGAGGCAACGGCAATGAGGCGCTCCACTCCCAGATCTTCGAAGGCCTTTAGGTCGTCATTGGAAATAGGTCCAGGAGGAGGTGTGATGCTGATTTCTAGGGGCCCCAGGTCGCCCGGTCGAGAAACCTCTTGGCGGCATCCATTAAGTTCTGTCAGGCAATCTTTTGCACCTTGCACATCGAGGTTGTATCCGTACCAACCCTGCCCAATAGCAAGAGCACGTCGGTAGGCACCTTTGCTCCACCCTCCAACGACGACGGGAGGGCCACCATCTTGCACTGGTCGGGGAAAGGCATTGATGTTGGAGAAGGAAACGAACTTGCCTTCAAAGGAGGGCTTTTCTTGCAACCACAGTGCTCGCATGGCTGCAATGTATTCATCGGTGCGTGGTCCCTTTTGCTCGAAGGAAACTCCGAGAGCATCGAATTCAGGTTTGAGGTAGCCGACCCCAATCCCGAATATAAGTCGACCCTTCGAAAGAACGTCGACCGTGGCTAGCTCTTTAGCCAAGACCGCTGGGTTGCGCTGGGGGACAATGATGATTCCCGTAGCAAGCGCGATGGTTTTCGTTTCTGCCGCAAGAAAGGCAAGAGCTGCGGTTGGGTCCATCATGGGGTAATGGGGGGGTACGGGAGAGGGCGGAGTATGGGGGTCCGGAAGGACCACATGTTCTCCAGTCCATACCGAGTCGAGGCCGGCTTGTTCTGCCGCTTTTGCTACAGATGCCATTGCATCGGGTTCAGCCATTACGCCGTTGTTTATGCCGAAAAATCCTAGTTTCACGAGGCCTCCGTTTGTTCTCCGCGAATGAGTCGACCAGGCAAAGATCCGGTTGCCTCGCCACTTTGGAAAGTGACTTCACCGGAAACGATCGTCTCTCGGTAACCGGTGGCTCTTTGAACGAGACGACGTCCTTGCGCGGGGAGATCGAAAACCATCTCGGGTGCATGGAGACCGAGCGCGTCAAAGTCGATCACGTTCACATCGGCTTTCATCCCTCTTCGTAGAAGTCCTCGATCACGGAGGCCATAGAGGTTCGCAGTCTCTCGGGTTTGCCGCGCAACGATGGATTCCAGAGAGATTTTCTTTCCACGGTCTCGGTCCCTCGCCCAGTGAGTGAGCATAAAGGTCGGCGTGCTTGCATCGCAAATCACGCCGCAGTGCGCGCCACCATCGGAGAGTCCAAGGGTGGTGGCCGGATGGACCAACATTTCGTAAATGGGATCCATATCGAACTGTGAGTAGTTAAAGAGAGGAAAGTAAAGAAGCTCTTTACCATCGTTGGCAAGAAGCAAGTCGTAGGCGACATCCGAGGGCTCTCGTCCTTCGCGTTCCGCGATCGCTTTTACGCTGTCCTCAGGCGCAGGCTCGTAATTCGGAGGGTTTCCGAGCGGAAAGAGTTTGTGGAAACTCGACGTAATGTAGGAGGCTAAGGGGAAGTTGTACTTCACCTTCTCC
>DKAI01000203.1 GCA_002450755.1 Deltaproteobacteria bacterium UBA6930 | reverse complement strand
AGACACAATGAGTCTAAGATTTTCAACGACTCTGGAGTGTCTGACCACTTTGCAATCATTCCGACTGGGAACTCTCCTGAAGAGTCTCTCTCAGGAGACGACAAACGTATTTTCGATCTAGTATCGCGAAGATTTTTCTCGGCTTTTCATCCGGCTGCCGAGTGGGAACGGGTAGAGCGAGTCACTCAAGCTAACGGGAATCATTTTCGAACTCGAGCTCGGTTCCTTCTAACCGCTGGATGGAGAGAGTGCTTGCCTAAGGCCGAAGGGGATCAGGCCGCTGAAGCTCTTCGGCCTTTGAGGACGAATTCAGGTAGTAAGGGTCAGCTCGTTACAGTTCAAGAGGTAACGCTCCACGCAGATGAAACGAAGCCCCCTCCTCGTTTAACTGAGGCACGATTGCTCGGATTGATGGAGAATGCAGGTGCGAGTGTCGACGACGAAGAGCTTGCGGAAGTGCTTCACGATAAGGGTTTGGGTACTCCGGCAACTCGAGCTGAGATAATTGAAAACCTTATCACGAAGGGCTACGCCGTTCGTCAGGGGAAATCTCTGAGGCCCGCTGTTAAAGGAATCCGGTTAATTGACTCACTGCAGCGTCTCCGGTTTGAGCGTTTGGCCTCCGCACGTCTTACGGGAGAAATTGAGGCCCATCTTCGTGAAGTCGAACAAGGGAAAAGGACTGCAGCCGAGTTCATGGAAGAGATGCGGGACTATGCGCGGGAAATAGTTGATCGTGCCAAGACTTTCGAATACGAGGAGCTATACGGACACGAGGAGCCTATCGGAATCTGTCCCCATGGTAACAAGCCGGTTTTGGAGGGCGCTTGGTTCTACAGCTGCCAAAAAGATCCGAGTCTTGGTCGTGATGAAAAGGCGGATCCCAATTGTAAACTGGACTCCTGTCCGATGCTTCTTTGGAAGGATTCCTTCGGGCGTTATTTAGACCGCAGATCGGCGACGAAAATGTTGGAGGAAGGCCGAACTCCTACCTTGGATGGATTTACTGCGAGAAATGGACGTACCTATAAAGGTGTACTTGAATTCGATCCTGAAGAGGGTCGAGTAACGGTTAGTTCCGAAGGATGGAACGAGGACAGCGTTAGCGAAATGGCAGAATATGATGTGAACACGGAAGCCGTGGGCCATTGTCCGCAGGACCCAAGTGAGTGCCAGGTGATAGAAACGCCAACCCATTTTGTTTGTGAGGCGCGTCAGGAGAACGAACGAATTCAGGCTGAGTTTAAAGAAGCAAAAAGAAAGGCAAGAGAAGCGGGAACGTCCAAGCCGGAAAAGCCAGATAAGCCTCATCACGAGGGTATTATCCTACCTCGTACAGTATGTAAGCGCGAAATAACAAGGGATGAGGCTCAGGTATATTTAAAAACTGGCAAGACAGAACTATTAACAGATTTTACCTCACGCTTAGGGAGGCCGTTTAACGCGATCCTCGTTTTAAAAGAAACCGGTCGTCATGGATTTGAATTTTTGCCTAGAAAAGGAAAAGGTTCTCAAGCCAGTGGGGAAGACACAAAAAAGTCGGTGACCTCTGCACGAAAGGCGACCAAAAAGAAGACAAGTTCGAAAGCAACAAAGAAGAAGGCTAGTAGGAAAGGTGCAGCCAAAAAAAGTCAGTAGAGAATGGAAGGCTGCCCCATGTTTGAAGCTCAAATCTGAAAATTGCTCGAACTCATTTTTGTTGATTTATTATTAGGCCAAGTCACTTGATGTACACTCAGATACTGACTGCCGTGTTACGTCTGCGGCAAGTCACTAAAACACGGAGGGTATGTGAGGCGCCGATCAGTTGGCTATCCCTTAGCTCTCGGAATTACGCTTGCCGTAGTTGCGGCTGCATTGGCAGTCGGCTGGCAGCTGCTCGTTGTTTTCAATTTAGAACCTGTAAAGCCTGGCCTCACTCCGCTTCACTGGACTCTTGTGATTTTGGGCTCCATGTTCTTCTTGCTTTTAATCGTTGGGCTTCTTCTCCTGTGCATTTGGCTTGTCCGGGAGATGCGTTTTAATCAGCGTCAGGAAGCGTTTTTGGACGCAGTCACGCATGAGATGAAGACGCCTCTCGCGTCACTACGTCTGTATCTTGAGACACTGGCTAGGCATGATCTTCCTCCAGATCGGCAGGCTTCTTTTTTAGAGAGGATGAGTCAGGACATTGAGCGTCTAGAGGAGACAGTAAAACAGGTTCTCGTTGTCGCCAGAACGGACGATCATGGTAAGGCCAAATTCAAATTGGTCGATATGCAAGACCTTCTTGAGGAATGTATCCACGAACTCAGAGAGCTTCACTCATTGCCGGCTGAGGCGGTTACTCTAGATCAATGTGAGACGGCTTTTGCCTGGGGTAATAGAGAAGAGCTTGGGGTTGTGTTTCGGAATTTGATTGGCAACTCGCTCAAATATTCGCCCAATCCGGAAACTGTGCGGATTTCTTTGTCTGCATTGGACAAGGAACTGGTTCGCATTCAGGTGTCGGATCGAGGCATAGGCCTGACTCGATCAGAACTTAGAAAGGTGTTTCGTCGATTTTATAGAGTCGGTCGTGATGTCCACCAAGTAGCGGGTCTGGGTCTCGGGCTCTTTATAGTACGGCAATTAGTAAAACGACACGATGGCTCGATACGTGCTGAGAGTAAAGGACATGGGGAAGGCAGCGTATTTACTGTGACTTTGCCAAGTGCCAAAAAAAGGCGTCGTCTCGAGGAATCACACGGCGCCGTCGTGGAAAACTAGACCTAGTGCCTCGTGTGCTTGTCGTAGAGGATGAACTTCACATTGCTGAGGCGATTATATTCAATCTCGAGGCTGAGGGTTTTGACGTGGAACACGTCCCAGATGGGGAGGGCGCTGTGTCAGCAGTGATGGAACAAACTTTTGACCTGGTTTTATTGGACATCATGTTGCCGGGCCTGTCCGGTTACGAAGTTGCCCGGAAACTCAGGGCTTCAGGAAACTATGTTCCTATTTTGGTTCTAACGGCGAAGGATGATTCGAGTGATTTGATTCGTGGTATCGAGGAAGGGGCGGACGATTATCTTACAAAACCCTTTTCTCTCGATGAGCTAATGGTGCGTGTTCGGGCCTTGCTTCGCCGCCGCCGGTGGGACAGAGTCTCCGATGAATCAGAAGCTATGGTTCCTGAGAAATTTGGGGAAGTAACTATCTATTTCGATCGTTTCGAGCTTGAACGGGGGGGGCAGGAAATAATTCTTACTACCAAGGAGGCTGGCCTGCTTCGTGCCTTAATGGATCGAGAAGGGGAGGTGGTTCCCAGGGGTGAGCTTTTGGAGTCAGTATGGGGGTTGCGTCCTGAAACCCGCACGCGAGTAGTAGATACGTTTATTCACAGGCTGCGAAGATATGTAGAAAAGGATCCCTCTCGCCCTAAGCATATTGTTTCTGTACGTGGCCGCGGATACCGATTTGTTCGTGGCTAAAGCATTCGCGGTGAGGAACACTGTCGACTTGAAAGGATGGGACTAATTGGTGTCTTCCAAAGATCTGCAAACTAATTCAGAGCCGCAAGCTCCTGTTGCAATTTTCGCCTTCTCAGGATGGAACGATGCAGGAGACGCCGGAACAACTGCGCTCGGCTACATACAAAAAGCCTCTAATAGCTCGGTCTTCTCTAAGATAGATTCGCAGGGTTACTTCGATTTTACTGTTACGCGGCCCGAAGTTTCATATCAGCCCGACGGTTCTCGCCTAATTACTTGGCCCGATTTTGAATTTCAGCAAGGATTTTGTGGGTTTTCTCAGGAGTTGATTACGGGTTTTGGGGCCGAACCGCACTTTCGTTGGAATGAATATTGCGACCGGTTCGTGAATTTGCTTAAGGAGCTCGGGGTTCGAAGGGTGGCGCTTCTTGGAGCCTTTTTGGCGGACGTTCTCTATTCCCTCCCGGTTCAGATAACTGGTTTCGCGACCAATCCGAAAGTCGTATTCGACCTTGATCTAAAAACTTCGAACTATCAAGGGCCAACTGGGATTGTAGGGGTACTTTCGACTCGTCTCCAAGACGAGGGTTTCGATGTTGCAAGCATGTGGGCGGGATTGCCTCATTATGTAAATGCGTCCCCCAACCCACGCGGCGCTCTTGCGCTGGTTCAAAAGGTGACAAATTTCCTTGACCTCAAAATAGATGAAATTCCCCTGTCGAAGGCTGCTGCAGATTACGAAGAACGTATCTCGGCGTTAGTGGCTAGTGATCCAAACCTCGCTGAATATGTGAAAGAACTGAAGCGACGCGAGTTCGCACAGTAAAAGTGGAGCTTGGAGTATCTCTTTTCTTGCTCTAGGTATTTAGAGTCGTATTACTTGACCGCCTGTGAAGAGGTTCTCCACTGGTAGGGGTCTTGGTAACGCAATTTCTAGGTGAACTTCTTGAAGATTGAGACGTTGTTGCCTCTTGGTAAACTTGACCCTGGCCTTAGGTCTGCAAAAGAGAGGATTACCGCGAGAGACTTTTTTGATCAGGCCCGCCTTGTGGAAGAGCTAGGGTATGACGCGATAGCTGTGACCGAGACCAAGCTTGACCCCTTCGTGCAGCTTGCAATTGTCTCGGAAGCTACACAACGAATCGAACTTCACAGTGCAGTCGCCATTGCTTTTGCTCGCAGCCCAACCGTTATGGCGCAAGCAGCATGGACTTTGCAAGATTTATCCAGGGGCCGGTTTAACCTGGGACTCGGTACTCAGGTAAGGGCGCATATGGAGCGCCGGTTCGGCGTTCCTTGGCGGCCGCCCGGACCGTGGCTACATGATTATGTGCTTGCCATGAAAGAAGTTTGGAAATCTTGGCAGGAAGGACGTCAACCGAAATACGAGGGAGCGGTCTACAATATTAGTTTAATGGTGCCACTTTTTGATCCTGGTCCTTCAGATATGCCGGAAATTCCGGTGACGATCGCCGCAGTAAAGCCGATTCTCTGTCGGGTTGCTGGCGAGGTCGCAAATGGATTACGTCCCCATCCGATTTGCACTCCGAACTACATAAAAGAAGTTATGAAGCCGGCCGTTTTAGAAGGGACGCGATCGTCAAGCCGTTCCGTAGATGATGTTGAGATTATGGTCTCTCCGCTTGTTGCTACTGCTCAAGATGAGGAGAGCTTGGTCGCTCGTACCGAGGAGGTTCGTGCCCGAGTTGCTTTTTATGCGTCTACTCCAGCTTACCGCCCGGTATTTGACCTCCATGGTATGACTGACCTAGCGATTGAATTGGCTCGACTTTCGAGAGCACAACGTTGGGGCGAGATGCCGCGCTTGATCAATGACGATGTTCTCAGGACCTTCGCATGCGTTGGAATATACCGAGAAATTGCGGATATTGTTAAATCTCGTTACCGAGA
>DKAI01000079.1:2852-14080 GCA_002450755.1 Deltaproteobacteria bacterium UBA6930 | reverse complement strand
TGAGAGATATCGCGTAGGGAGATTGCGTCGGCTACCGACGCTCCCGCAGCGAGATGCAATGAATATTTCATACTAAATCTCCTTCTTAAAGTGAAGTTACTATACCATGATCACGATTGAGTTTTTATTCCGCTTTGTATTTTATGGAGTCTCAGAATCAATTAATTTGGCAAGAAAACATTTGCACTAGGTGCAAGAGTTAAAGGCCTGTGCAAGATCGTCGCAAAGGTCGGCGGCGTGCTCAAGCCCGATCGATAGTCGTACGGTAGATTTGCTTATTCCTTTTTTGATCTTTAGAGACTCACTAAATGCTGCGTGGCTCATCAACCAAGGATATCCGATAAGAGACTCAACTCCTCCAAGGCTCTCAGCTAAACTGAAAAGGCTCGTATTTTCACAGAGATCTCGAGCCGCTCTTTCTCCTCCTTTGAGGTCTACAGTTACTATTCCACCAAACCCATGCATTTGACGTTTTGCGAGTTCATGACCGTCAAAGTTCGGAAGGCCGGGAAAATATACTTTTTCTATCTCAGGTCGATTTTCTAGAAATTCAGCAATCGCGAATGCATTTTCTTCGTGTGCACGCATTCTAACGGCCAGTGTTTTTAATCCGCGAAGAGTAAGCCAAGTGTCCCAGGGTCCGGGTACGCCGCCAGTTGTGGTTCTTAAAGTTCTCAATGCGTTCGCGTATTCTTCATCATTTGTAAGGACGGCTCCACCGATTACGTCCGAATGTCCCGATATATATTTGGTAGTCGAGTGCACTACCACATCTGCGCCCAACTCTAAGGGCCTTTGGAAGTATGGGGAAGCGAATGTGTTGTCTATGACGGTTAAGATATTTCGCTTTTTTGTAACCTCTGAGCAGGCCGAAATGTCTTGCAGTCGTACCATTGGATTGGTTGGTGATTCAAGCCAAACGAGCTTGGTTGATTTTTTTATGCGCTTCTTCAAGTCTGAGACTTTGCTGCCGTCAAAGTAAGTAATGGAAATACCGTGCCTTGGTAAAACCTCTGAAAATAGGCGATATGATCCTCCGTAAAGATCGTCGGCTACGAGTATGTTGTCACCAGTTTTTAAAAGTTGAACCACGCTTGCTATCGCAGCCATTCCTGATGAAAATGCGATTCCAAAACTTGCACTCTCCAACGATGCAAGAGCTTCTTCAAGGGCAGTTCTTGTGGGGTTGGCTCCGCGGGAGTATTGATATCGTTGATCACTGCCAACAATTTCTTGAGTAAAGGTGGCCGTTTGATGGATTGGAGTAATCGTAGAGCCCGTGGTCGGATCGGGGGCTTGGCCGGCGCATATGGCGCGTGTCTCGAAATGGAGGTTAGGGTCCATATTTTCCTCTCAGTAGTTATCCAAGCCAGGGCGGACTCGGTAGTCCTTCTTTATAAAGAAATGTTGGCGAATATATTTTGGACTGATATCGCTGGCCGTGGTCACACAACACAGTTACCACCGTATGTCCCGGTCCAAGGTCTTGCGCCATTTTTATTGCTCCCGCGATATTAATCCCGCTTGAGCCGCCCAGACAAAGACCTTCTTCTTTAAGTAGGTCGAAGAGGACGAGCAAGGCTTCAGTATCCGAAATACGGTAGACATCGTTTACCTGGGCAGATTTGACGTTGTCAATTAATCGACCCTGTCCAATTCCTTCCATAATCGAGGATCCTGTGCTTTTGAGTTGTCCTTCTTCAAAGTAACTCGCCATCGCAGACCCTTCTGGATCCGCAAGGCCAATTCGTATGGCAGGATTTCGTTCTCTGAGTGACGTTCCAACTCCTCCAATAGTACCTCCCGTGCCTATAGCACAGACGAAAGCATCGATTTTCCCTTTAGTTTGTCCCCATATCTCAGGTCCCGTGGTATGAAGGTGAGCGGCGGGATTTGCAGGATTGTCCCATTGGTTAGAGTAAAGAAGTCCGTGTTCCTCCGAACTTTTGAGTTCCTTTGCAAGCCTCTCCGCTGTCCGTACATAATTCTCAGGATCAGAGTAGGGAACAGGTGGGGTTTCGATTAAATGGGCGCCGCAAAGGCGTAGCATGTCCTTTTTTTCGTCGCTTTGATTAATGGGAATAGTAATTAACGTTCGGTAACCGCGAGAATTTGCCACGAGTGCTAAACCGATACCGGTATTGCCGCCCGTACCTTCAATGATTAGACCTCCCTTTTCGATCTCGTTATTTTTTTCTCCTTCAAGGATAATTTGCTTCGCTGCCCGATCTTTTATTGAGCCTCCCGGGTTAAGAAATTCTGCTTTCCCGTATATTTCGCATCCAGTCAATTCCGATGCTTTGCGAAGTCGTATGAGAGGCGTGTTGCCAACAGCATCCGTAAAGTTTTGAACCGAGCTTGTCATAATCTCCCTTTTTTTCATGAAACAGAAAGGTATTTAAGCACACTAAGAGTTTTTCTAATTATCTATAGAAATATCGTCTTGAGTACGGTTATTATTACACGAGGTGGGTGAAACAGTAGAAAATAGCGCGCGGAGCGCTCATGTGGCGTCTGCAAAAGACTCTTACTCGCGATCTGAAGTCGCGCGAATTCTTAACGTTCGAGCGGAGCGCTTGAGTTATTGGGCTCAAAAGGATCTCATAGAGCCGAAAAAATCTTCGAACAATCGATGCCAATTTGATTTCGGTGCACTAGTAGGCCTAAAGAAAATAATGTTGCTTCGCGAAAACGGTGTTTCTCTACAACATATCCGTAAGAGAGTTGACTGGCTGAGGGAGAAGCTTCCGAATTTGAGGAATCCTCTTTCTTCATTAGAGGAGTCTTATCGGGAAAAACGCGAAACGGTTGCGCGTTACGAAGGACTCATTTTGGATGATTTTGGTCAGTTATGCTTGAGTTGGACAGAGGATAGGCCTGAGGAGTTCGTTTCTGATTTACGTAGTGACGAGTGGGAGGCTGATCAAGCACTCTCGTTATTTGAAAAAGCATGTGAACTGGAGGATGATCCAAATCGTCTCGATGACGCGTGTGAAGCATATCAGCGAGCGGTAGATCTTGAGCCAGGCTTCTCTGATGCGCATTGTAACCTAGGCACGCACTTTTATAACAAAGGCCAAACTGAGCGCGCGTTGAACCATTATGAGTTGGCTATCGCGTCAAATGAGTCGCATTTAGAAGCACACTTTAATCTCGGAAATTTGTTGGAAGAGAAAGGCGATAATCAGGGTGCGCTTTTTCACTACCGGAAGGCCGCCGAAATCGATCCGTTTTTCCCTGAATCTGCTCTCAACCTTGCACTGCTCTATGAAAAGTTGGACTTTATCAATAATGCCCGGCGTCAGTGGAGGCAGTATCTAAGTCTGTGCCCAGAGGGGCATTGGGCAGATATGGCGAGAAAGAGAGTGAACCCCAAAAGCTAGGGTCCCGAGTCTTCTTTGGCAAAGCGTAATATGGGATTTCGAGCAGCCCGTGTCTCGTCAAGTCTGTTGTGGCGCGTGTGATGCGGGGCAGTTAAAAGGATATCGGGTTCTTCTATGGCTTCTTCTCGAACGGCTATTAGCGCGTCGGCAAAGCGATCGAGTCCTTCGAGGCTTTCGCTCTCGGTCGGTTCGATCATGATGGCTCCTGAAACTACTAGAGGAAAATATATTGTTGGCGGGTGATATCCGTGATCAATTAGCCTTTTGGCAATATCTAAAGTGGTCACTCCCGTTTCTTCGAGGCCTTTATCCGAAAGTACGCATTCGTGCATGACTGAACTTTCGTAAGGTACGTGATAGTGTGAGCTTAAGCGTTTGAGGAGGTAGTTAGCATTTAAAACTGCCATCTCTGTGCAATGTTTCAGGCCATTAGCTCCTAGGCTTTTTATATAAGCGTATGCGCGTATGAGCATGCCAGCATTTCCAAAAAAACCATGTAACCGTCCAATAGAGAGCGGAGCGTCATGCGACAGCTCGAAAAAGCCTTCGGTATTTTTTATAATTATAGGGGTTGGTAGAAAAGGTATAAGCATATCGGCAACGCCGACTGGTCCCGCACCGGGTCCTCCTCCTCCATGCGGGGTGGAGAAAGTCTTGTGCAGATTGAAGTGCATTACATCAATTCCGCAATCTCCAGGTCTGGACACTCCGAGAAGTGCATTTAGGTTTGCGCCATCTCCATACACTAGACCGCCAGCCTCGTGAACGAGAGAAGTGATTTCTTGTATGTTCGTTTCAAAAAGCCCCAGTGTGTTGGGGTTCGTAATCATAAGGCCGGCGGTTTCGGCATTGAGTAATGGTTTAATAGTCTCTGGGTGCAAAATACCGTCTTCGCCTGAAGGAACAGCGATCACTTTATATCCGTTTAAAGAGGCGCTTGCTGGATTAGTTCCATGTGCTGAATCAGGAACGAGAATCTCTCGACGCGGATCCTGCCGACTCTCATGGTACGCGCGTATCATCATTATTCCTGCAAGTTCACCTTGGGCTCCCGCTGAAGGTTGAAGGGAAATCCCCGTCATTCCGCTGATTTCGCGTAAGAAGGTTTCTAGTTCCCAGCACAATCTCAAGAAGCCCTGTGAAACCTGCTCAGGCTGCATGGGGTGACCTCGCGAGAATCCGGAAAGGCGGGCAACCAGCTCGTTGATTTTAGGGTTGTACTTCATGGTGCAAGAACCAAGTGGATAAAGCCCCAAATCTACCGCCGCATTCCATGTGGACAATCGCGTGAAATGTCGGACCACGTCGACCTCGGATAACTCGGGTAGCTCTGACAGCTCGTCACGAAGTGATTCTCCAGAAAATTCATCTTCGGCATTGTATTCGGGGACAGTCGAAATAGGTAGCTGGGTCCCTTTTCGATTGGGACTCCCAATTTCGAAAAGGAGAGGTTCCTCGTATCCTATGCCTCTGGTAGCATTTCCAACCGCATCAATTCGGGTCCGGTTTGTCTTACTTGTCATTTCGTCCCTCAAGCAAAGCTAACCATCTGTCAATTCCTTGTTTATCGGAAAGCTCTGTAACGCACACGAGCAGGCAAGAACCGAGTTCGGGATAGTACTCTGAAAGGCTAAGGCCAGGAAGTACAAATTCGGCGAGACATCGCTCAGTTACCTCTTCGACGGATTCTTGTGTCTCGATAACAAATTCATTGAAAGAGGGTCCTTCAAATTTTAAAGACAGACGATCGCTTTCCTTGACGCGTTCTCTTGCATATCGAGCGAGTTGGTAATTGCGTTGAGCAAGTTCTCGAAGACCCTCTTTTCCGTGAAGCGCAAGGTAAACGGTTGCCATTAACAAACAAAGGCCTTGGTTAGTGCAAATGTTTGACGTCGCTCGTTCGCGTCGAATATGTTGCTCGCGCGTGGAAAGGGTCAAAACAAAGCCGCGGAGCCCACGCCCGTCAACAGTCTGCCCAACTAAACGCCCAGGAATTTGACGAACATGTTCTTTTCTGGTGGAAAGAAACCCCAGATGTGGCCCGCCGAAGTTAATAGGAACTCCGAAACTTTGCGCATCGCCACATACGATGTCGGCGCCTAATGACCCGGGCGCTTTCAAAAAAGCTAAGGAAAGTGCTTCATTTACGCAGGCCACTAAGAGAGTTCCAGATTTGTGGAGCGTCATCGCTATTTCTTCAAGGGGCTCTATTCCTCCAAGGAAATTTGGTTGTTGAATGAGAACACATGCAGTGTTCTTATCGCATATTTCGATACTCGACGTCGTGCCCTTGTCGAGATCAATTAAGAAAATTTCAACGTCAAGTCCGCTTAGGTATGTCTCAACCACCTGTCTGTAGTTGGGGTGCAATCCCCTGCTTAAACCAACTCTCTTTCGTCCGGTAATCCGTATGGCCATGAGTGCTGCTTCGGCAGCAGCGCTTGCGCCATCATACATCGAGGCATTGGTTACTTCACAGCCAGTTAGGCCACACATCATGGTTTGCCATTCAAATATTGTCTGTAAAGTACCTTGAGATATTTCCGGTTGGTACGGAGTGTAAGCGGTGTAGAACTCTGATCGTGACGCAATAGCATCAACTGCACTTGGTATGAAGTGCGAATATGCGCCTGCTCCAAGAAAGTAGCCTAGGTGCCAATTGTTCAAATTTTCTTCGGAAAGAATCTCCATATCATTAAGGAGTTCTAATTCACTTTGCCCTGGTGCGATTTTGAGTGAACGATCTAGACGTAAGGAATTGGGGATCTTTTTGAATAGTTCGGCGACGGAATCGACTCCCAGCGAATCAAGCATATGCTTTATCTCGTCATCGCTGTGCGGGATATAACGCAAAAGAATTCCTTAGCTTTGCTCGCGTTCGGCGATAAGGGTGCAATACTCGGCAGCTGTTAAGAGGCTTTCATGTTGTTTCTCTTCTGAAATTCGGAGGACGAGCATCCATCCATCTCCGTAACAGTTCTCATTTACTAGCTCCGGTCGTTCTGTGAGAGCCTCGTTGATTTCGATTACCTCTCCAGAGATTGGAGAAAAAAGATCGGAGACAGCTTTCACGGACTCAATTACACCGAACGTCTCTTTTGCAGATAAGACTGTGCCTGGCTCTGGTAGTTCTACAAAAACGATATCACCGAGCTGTTCCTGCGCGTAGAAGGTTATTCCGATTGTTGCACGATCGTTCGTCAGTCTTACCCACTCATCCTCTTTCGAGTAGTAAAGTTCTTTAGGGAAATTATCTGAATTGCTCAATTTTGCTCCTCCTGCGATCTTTTGGGCGCATCCCGAACAAACGGTGTTTGACAAACTTTTGCCTCGATCGGACGATTTCTTACTAGCACTTGAAACTCAGTCTCCAAGTCTGCAAATCGGGATTCAACATAGCCAAGCCCGATGCTGCGTTGAAGGGTAGGCGAGAAAGTTCCCGAAGTTACGTGACCGATTGTACGACCGTTGTGAATTATGGGATAGTTGGTTCGAGCGATCCCGCGTCCCTCCACTTGAAAACCGACGAGCATCTTCGAGTTTCCTTCTGATGCTTGCTCAATGAGAGATTTGTGGCCAATAAACCCACCTTCTTCTAGTTTGACAAAGCGATGAAGTCCAGCCTGGAGAGGTGTGAGTTTCTCCGTGAGTTCTTGCCCGTAAAGTGGGTAGGCCGCCTCAAGTCTAAGGGTATCCCGAGCTCCCAGTCCTGCAGGTTTGAGTCCAAAGACTTCTCCCGCTGCGAATATTGTTTCCCATACTTTCTTACTATCAGCGATGGATAGGTAAATCTCGAATCCATCCGTGCCTGTATATCCAGTCCGGGATAAGAGAGCTTGGCAACCTCCTACTGAAATCGTCCGGAATCGAAAGCGTTTTAAGTTTCTGAGGTTCGAAATGCCGATAGCTTCTAAAATTTGCGGAGATTTCGGGCCCTGTAGTGCGAATAACGAAGTCTCCAAGCTTACATTAACGACCTTCGTGTTAGACGTATTCGAAAGAATCCATTTAAGGTTTTTCGAAATATTTGCTGCATTTACGCAAAGGAAAAATCCATCGGTCTCTAACCTATACAGTGTTATATCGTCAATCGTCCCACCAACTTTGTTACACATACATCCATAGCGTACCGCCCCGATGGGAAGTGAAGAAACACGGCACGTGAGTAATTGCTCTAGAGAATTTTCAGCCCCTGGTCCTGATAAATTTATTTGTCCCATGTGCGAGACATCGAATATTCCTGCAGATTCTCTCACGGTTCTGTGTTCGGCAATAATGGAGGTGTATTGGACGGGCATCGAGAAGCCCGCATAAGTGATGAACCTGGCACCAGCCGCTTTGTGAATGTCAAAGAGAGTGGTTTGATTGGTTCCCGTCAAAGTCGCATTTCACAAGCACGTAGCGTATTAACTAGTAACATCGTAATCGTCATTGGTCCTACTCCTCTACGATGGGGTGTTAATAACGACGCTACACCTTTCGCATCTTCGAAATCCACGTCTCCGACTAGATTTCCCTCCAATTCTGTGACGCCAACATCGATAACGGCAGCACCAGGTTTTATCCAATCTCTTTTTACCAACCGTGGAACACCAACCGCGGCGACGAGAATATCGGCCTGCCGGCACATTTCAGATAAGTCTTTGGTTCTGGAATGGCACATCGTTACGGTGGCATTTTTTTGTTGGAGTAGTAGTGATATCGGTTTTCCTACGATAGAGCTTCGTCCGAGTACGACTGCATGAGAGCCTTCGATAGGGACCTGGTGCCGAGATAATATCTCCATGATTCCTAAAGGGGTACATGCGAAAAGGCCTTCTTGGCCAGCCAATAGCCTTCCCGAATTGAGTGGATGCAAGCCGTCGACGTCCTTGAGGGGTTCTACTGAAGCGGCAACTTCTTCTGCGTTGATTTGAGGGGGGAGAGGGAGTTGGATGAGTATCCCGTCGATTAAGGGATCGTTGTTAAGTTTTTCGATAAGCTCCGTGAGTTTCGTCTGGCTGACGGTTTGGTCGAGTTTGTGCTCCTCCGACTCCATACCGACTCTCTGGCAGGCGCGTCGCTTTCCTTTTATGTATGAGGCACTAGCAGGGTCGTCCCCTACGAGAACGACTGCTAGGCAGGGAGGTCGAAGCCCTCTTGAGTTGCGTTCTGCAATCTTGGATGACAAGTCATCGCGGATTTCTTTTGCAAGGGAGAGTCCGTCAACGACAATGGTCTCAATAGTCACTTGGTCTCCGGTTCATGCGGTTGCATTATATCGGTAGCGAGCTAGCTGGACTTCTTCTTGCTGCTTTTTTTTGAGCCCTCAGACTTTTTTTTAGTTTTCTCTGACTTTTTGCTCTTGTTTTTATCCGGTGAATCTGATGAATCTTCGGTGGACTTCTTTGCTTTATCTTTTTTGTCTTTAGAAGAATAAAGGTCCGAGTACCACCCTCCGCCTTTCAGGACAAACGACGTTTGTGAAATGAGTCGCTTGACCTTTCGCGATTTGCATAGTGGACAGGTTTTTACAGGGTTGTCACTAATACGTTGTTCTTTTTCGAACTCTTGGTCGCAACCGCTGCATTTGTACTCATAAACCGGCATGGTGTTTTGTTATCGAAGATATCCCTATGATGCCAGTCTCGAAGGGAGTCTGGCGTCTTCTTTAATTTGTCTTGCCCCAGCTAGTAGGGGCCAGCTGACAGTATGATTAGTTGAAGGGTGTTGGAAACGCCTTAATTTGCGAGTTCCTTTGAGCGGAGAGTGGCGGCTCTTACTGCTCGGTAAATTGCAGATCTCAGCCCAGCGGCTTCAAGAGCGCCTAGCCCAGCAATTGTAGTTCCCCCAGGGGAAGAGACTTGATCTTTCAAGTCGGCCGGCGATTTATCGGATTCTCTTGCCAAAATACCTGCGCCAACCACAGTCTGCGTCGCTAGCAATTGCGCCGCCTCACGTGGAAGTCCTTCTCGAACCCCTGCATCGGCAAGAGCCTCTATAAGTACGAAGATATAAGCCGGTCCACTGCCTGACAGTCCAGTAACGGCATCTAAGAGGGTTTCTGACGGCGCCTCCCAGACCTTACCTACTGATGAAAAGATGGTTGAAGCTATAGCCTTGTCGGACTCCTTGGTCTTCTTGCCCAGTACGAATGAAGTAGCTCCTTCACCTATTAGGGCAGGAGTGTTGGGCATGGCACGGATGATGCGAGCTTCTTTCGAAAGATAGCTGTGAAGCTTTGAAATTGTTAACCCGGCAGCTATTGAGATCCAAAGTTGATCCGTTATCGATACGTTTTTCAGAGCTGCTTCGACGTCACCAGGTTTAACTGCAATGATTACGATATCGCTTTTTTCTGCCAAAAGTGCACTGCTCGCCACAGATCTAGCGCCAAGTTCCGTGGCAGTGTTTGAAGCAAGTTCTTGTGCTTTGTCGCATAACATCAGTTTATTTGGAGCAAAACCGGCATTGCATAAACCGAGAGCCAATGCGCGCCCCATCGACCCAACCCCGAGAATTCCGATTTGCTCGTCTTCTAGGTTCATTTAATTCCCTTCCTATTTCCAAAAAGACGTGTACCGACACGTACCATAGTTGCCCCTTCTTCTATAGCGACTTCAAAGTCGTTCGACATACCCATCGAGAGATGTTCGAGGTTAGATCCCTCTGGTGTATTCTTAAGGCTGTCTCTTATCTCGCGTAATAGTCTGAACGGAGCCCTAGATAATTCAAGGTTATCTTCCGGAGCAGGGATGGCCATTAGACCGATTGTCCGTAAGTTGTGTAAATTCGCACAGGAGGAGAGCAGGTTTGCGACTTCATTTGGTAGAACGCCACTTTTGGAGGTCTCCCTACTAATGTTAACTTGAATCATGATGTCGAGTACTTTTTTGGAATTTCTCGCCCTGAGATTTAATTCTTTAGCTAGTGATTGCCTGTCAACGGATTGAACACAACTGACCAGTGGAACGATTAGGCGAGCCTTGTTTCTTTGGAGGCTTCCAATGAAATGCCAAGATGGTGTGGGCAGATCCGTATCGATTAGAAGTTTCTGGACTTTAGGAATTTTTGCGAGAGCTTCTTGGGCAAAATTTTCACCTACGTGAGAGAGGCCTCGACGACATGCCTCAGCAATGAGCTTTGGGGGTTGTTCTTTAGCGGCTCCTAAAAGAACGACTTTTGATGGATCACGGCCACTTTGTAGGGCTGCCCGGTCAACACGACGGCGAATTTCTTCATAGTTCGTCAAGCTTGAAGTACCCCGCTTCGCGCAATAGGGCTAGCGTTTCGTCTAGCGGGAGACCAATGACATTGCTCTCGCTTCCGATAACTTTTTCGACGAATGCTCCACCTTTACCTTGAATGGCGTACGCTCCAGCCTTGTCCCGTACTTCCTCGCTTCTACTATAGAGTTGGAGTTCTCGAAGTGAGATTTTTTGCATATTTACCTTACTTGTAACTATTCGGCAGTACACCTTCTCGCTATTGGAGTTGAGAATAGAAACTCCTGTCATTACTTTATGTTGATTCCCTGTCAACTTTAAAAGCATTTCTTCGGCGTGTGCCGCGTTTGTCGGCTTGCCCATAATTTCTGATCCGAGGACTACAATTGTGTCCGCTCCTAAAATTAAAGAGTGGGTATTTTTCTCAAGAAGCTCTTTTGCGGCTTTTGCTTTTTGATAAGAAAGGCGTTTCACAAGGTCACGAGGCCCTTCGTTATCGAATTCACTCTCATCGATATCGGAGGGTATAATACGAAAAGAGACGCCCGCTCCCTCTAAAATCCTCTTTCTGCGAGGTGATTTACTCGCGAGGATCAGTCTGTGCATTGAATTTTGAATCGATTTTCCGTCCATAACTTTT
>DKAI01000079.1:0-2487 GCA_002450755.1 Deltaproteobacteria bacterium UBA6930 | reverse complement strand
ACTTTGCCGAGCTTAACTGGCTTACTTCTCAGAGCTGTCAATAATCTCACGGATCATTCTTTCTGCCATTGCTTGTGCCTCGGCTTTTTTAGGAAGATTCCAATAAAGAAGACGGTTGTTTATAGGGTCGCCAGCAAAAAAATGTTCATATAAGAGACTTCTGCTCCCAAAGGATTCACCAAGTAGGTCCCAGGCAAGTTTGAAAATTCTCACTCGATCTTTGGCTTTAACACCGTTTCGACCTTGCATATACCGTTCAAGGTAGGGAGCAATTTCGAGGTTTTGAAAGTCAGCTTCTGTGGGAGTCATTATTAAACCACTGCTTCCGCAAAGCCTGAGGGCTTCTGCTGCCTTCTGATGGACAAGTGGAAAGTAGAGACGAATGGCCGTTATCCCCAAGGCTGTTCTGCCGACTCCCCCGAAAAGTGTTGCGAGGCCTGCTACCGCTGCCTTGTTGTCGCTACTTCCAGAGGACTCTGGTTGGAGTGGATTGTGGACATTGTTAATGATTTCGTGGGCTGTCGCAGTAATTAGTCCTTCAGCAATTTCCAGATACCCTAGGATTTCGCCTATAAGCTCTTGGTAACGGTTGATCTCACTTCTTCCGTTTGTTTCAGCAACGAGGGCGCAGACTCCCGCTACGAATCGAAGCTTAGAGGTGGCGCGTATGACGGCCTGGAGCAAGAGGTAACCAGGATACGCCGGTGATACTAAATTGTATGTTTCAATATCGCCATAAAGGAATACTCTGTCCCAAGGAACAAGTACTTTATCGAAAATAGCGAGACTGTCGTGTTCGTCGAAGCGCGAGCTGAGAGGCCGATCAAAGGAAGAGCGTTCCGTGTCATAGGGTTCGCGCGAGATGAACTTTAGGCCCTCGCTTGCTACGGGGATAGAACAAATTAATGTGTACGCTTCTTCGCCTGGCTTGCGGGGCATGTAAGGAGCAATGTGTACTTCATCGGAAATAGGTGCCAAAGTTGAAAGCATTTTGCATCCTGTGACGACTAGACCTTCGGAAGTTTTGTCTACGACCTTCATGGCATCTTGAGCCTCTACCCCCTTACTTCTGTCTATATGTGGATCGGCGATGGCATGAGTTAGAGCCAAATCGTTGTCTCTTATGTGTTCCCAATATTGGATTGTGTGTTCGCCAAACTCTGGTTGCTTCCGACCTAGAAGGTATGCGATAGCCGCGCAGTCAGTGGCGAAAGCATTCATGTAATCTGGGAGACGTCCCATCAAGCCGTAAGTAAGATCCGCTCTCAGGGCTTCTCCCTGAATTCTTTGATTTACTTCATCCATGGACTTAGCCATACAGAATGAAGTGCTTACGGGTTTTCCATCTTTTGGGGAAGGGTAGGTCAGAGTTTCAGCGTATTCGGGGTCGTGTTGGTAATCATAGACTCGGGCCAGTTCGTGCGCGCTTCTCGCAAAACCAGGGTAGTCCGTAACATCGCTGACTAAATCTCCATTAACGAAAAACTTTCTCTCGTCACGAAGTCCTTCGAGATACTGACTGCCTGTTCGAACGCCCATTTCGCCCTCCTGGTCCAGCCTAATGGTTGCATATTCGAGAAATCTATGTGGGCTTTATCTCAACCTAATAGTAAAATGAATCTATCAAAGGAGATTTTTAATGACACAAGATGCTGCCCCTACGCAACTAGGGTACTTAGGAATGGGCGTTTCTGACCTCACGGCCTGGGAAAAGTTCGGAACGGAAGTTTTAGGCCTTGAATCACGCGGACGTGATGACGATGGGTCTCTACTCTTACGAATGGATGATTACCATCACAGATTCATTTTTACTGAAGATTCAGCATTGGACGACCTTAATCTCCTCGGATGGGAAGTCAAAGACGAGGCAACCTTAAACGCTCTCGCTGGGCATTTGCAAAAAGAAGGGATCGAAGTCCACGAAGGGGATGAAGATGCAAAGAACCGCCGAAGAGTTGTACATCTTATCGAATTCACCGATCCGAATGGAATACCAACAGAACTTTACTGTGGTCCTCTTTTGTCGCGGGATAGACCGTTTCAATCACTTAGGCCAATTGGAAACTTTGTTGCGGGAGACCAGGGTTTTGGGCATCTGACTATGAGTGTTAACAGTTTAGAGGAAAGCCTACACTTTTATCGAGATGTTTTGGGTCTAAGACTCAGCGATTGGGTTAGGCCGCAGCCTGATAGGGGAGTACAATCAGATTTGAATTTAGCATTTCTCCATTGTAATCGGAGGCATCACTCACTGGCTTTCTGGGAAGTCGAAATGCCCAAACGAATGCATCATTTTATGGTCCAAGTTCAACGTCTTGATGACGTCGGCGCGACTTATGATCTCTGTCATGATCGTGACATTTCAATCGATTTAACTTTAGGAAGGCACACGAATGACGGAATGCTTTCGTTCTATATGAAAACACCATCTGGCTTTGATGTTGAGTATGGATGGGGAGCACTTGAAGTTGACGAAGAGAAGTGGAC
>DKAI01000041.1 GCA_002450755.1 Deltaproteobacteria bacterium UBA6930 | reverse complement strand
ACTAGGCCCCAGAACTTAGAGGAGTCAGAATGGACTTCCAACTCTCAGATGAACAACTTGCCTTGCGCGATACTGCGCGACGGTTCGCGGAAGAAGAAATCAAGCCTGTAGCAGCAGGGTTTGACCAATCAGGTGAGTTTCCCAGGGGTCTCATAGAGAAGGCTTGGCATTTAGGTCTCATGAACCTGTTAGTTCCGGAAGAATACGGCGGTGCAGGGCTTGGCGTTATGGATGCTTGCTTTATTTGGGAAGAGCTTGCGTGGGGCTGTGGTGGTGTTGCCACTTCGACGATGGTAAATGATCTGGGTCTCTTGCCTGTTCTTGTGGGTGGAAGCGAAGGACAAAAGCGGGAGTGGCTGGGTTCTTTAACACGAGACTTTACTCTAATTGCCTTTTGCCTATCCGAGCCGGAGGCCGGCTCGGATGTGGCCGGTATGCAGCTTTCTGTAGAGAAAGACGGTGACTCCTACATTCTTAATGGAACCAAGTGCTGGATAACTAATGGTGGCGAAGCTGACTGCTACACACTTTTCGGGAGCATGGACCGAGCAAGTCGACACAAGGGGATTTGTTCCTTTGTTCTGCAATCTGATTTGCCCGGTATTACAAAAGGTAAGAAGGAAGACAAGCTCGGCCAACGGGCTAGTGATACTCGAGTCTTACATTTTGACAATGTTAGGGTTCCTGCGTCACAAAGGCTCGGGGAGGAAGGGGAAGGCTTCCGAATTGCGATGCAGACTCTCGATTTCAGTCGTCCAGGCATTGCGGCTATGGCTACGGGAATTGCTCAAAGGGCGCTGGATGAATCCACTGCATATGCGAAAGATCGGAAGGCCTTCGGTAACCCGATCGGCGACTATCAGGCGATTCAGTTCTTACTCGCCGATATGGCAAAGGATATCGAAGCGGCTCGTTTACTGACTTTCCAGAGTGGCTGGATGATAGATCAGGGAGCGAATGCGTCGAAGTATTCATCAATCGCGAAATGTTTTGCGACAGATGCGTGCATGAAGATCACTACCGATGCGGTCCAGGTTCACGGTGGCAACGGCTATACGAAAGAATATCCGGTTGAGAAGTTGATGAGGGATGCGAAACTGATGCAGATTTATGAGGGGACAAACCAGATACAGCGTGTTGTTATTGCGCGACAACTTCTGAATCAGTAGCCTGGTCCGCCTTGAAGAATCCTATTTGGTCTTGCTGTGGTGTACAGCCTACTCTGGTCGGGCTTTGCATCTTCGCCCGGGCAGAGCAGCCCTAGACTGACCAAGTGTCGCGGGCCTTTTAAAAAGACGGAGGCTCAGTTAGAGAAAACCAGGACGCTACTGCAAGGGCAGGACGGCCACGGATAGTTTGTCAAATAATAATTACGAGCTTTAAAGCTCTGAGAGCGAAAGAGAAAAATTACATGTCTATTGAAGAGCGCGTTACGCGCCTTGAAGAACTTTCTGCGCTGGCTGAAGCGGGAGGAGGCCCAACCAGAATCGAGCGTCAGCATAAAAGCGGCAGAATGACCGCTCGAGAAAGGATTGAACTTCTTCTGGATCCTGGGAGCTTTGAAGAAATAGATAAATTTGTTGTTCACCGGTGCAAAGATTTTGGAATGGAGCAGACTCAAATTCCTGGCGACGGTGTTGTTACGGGATCGGGACGTATTGAGGGGCGTCAAGTCTTTCTGTTTGCGCAGGACTTCACCGTGTTTGGCGGGAGCCTGTCGGCGACTTTTGCAGAGAAAATCACAAAGGTGATGGATCTTGCCGCAAAGGTCGGTGCTCCTTTTATAGGCTTAAACGATGGAGCGGGAGCAAGAATTCAAGAAGGCGTTGCTTCATTGGCGGGCTATGGATCAGTTTTTTATCGCAATGTAATGGCCTCGGCGGTGATTCCCCAGATTTCGGCGATTATGGGTCCATGCGCAGGTGGGGCCGTCTATTCGCCAGCCATGACTGACTTTATTGTCATGGTGAAAAATACGAGCAACATGTTCATAACGGGTCCTGAGGTGGTTAAGACGGTAACCCATGAAGAGGTCTCGGCTGAAGAGCTAGGTGGTGCAGTTACTCATGCGACCAGAAGCGGAGTATGTGCGTTTGCGGCCAACAACGAGCAAGAGGCGATTGCGATAATTCATGACCTTTTGTCGTTTCTTCCCGCAAACAATTTAGAGGACCCTCCTTTCGTTGAAACAGAAGACGACTCCGACAGGATGGAGGCCGCGCTCGAATCGTTAATTCCAGACAATCCGAATAAACCCTATGACATACGTGACCTGGTCAAATTAGTCGTCGACGATGGCAAATTTCTCGAAGTCCAGGAAAACTGGGCAAGGAATATCGTTATAGGTTTCGCGCGCTTTGGTGGACATTCGGTCGGCATCGTAGCGAATCAGCCTTCGCATCTTGCGGGCTGTTTGGACATTGATAGCTCACGAAAAGGCGCTCGGTTTGTTCGATTCTGTGACGCCTTTAACATTCCATTGGTTACCTTGATAGATGTTCCAGGATTCCTTCCAGGAACGGATCAAGAATACTCAGGCATAATTACCCATGGCTCGAAGCTTCTTTATGCGTTCTGTGAAGCTACGGTCCCTAGAATTAGTGTTGTTACTCGAAAGGCGTATGGGGGCGCTTATGTTGTAATGAACAGCAGAGATATTGGAGCCGATCTTTACTTTGCATACCCCACTGCAGAGTTTGCCGTCATGGGACCC
>DKAI01000177.1:495-10060 GCA_002450755.1 Deltaproteobacteria bacterium UBA6930 | reverse complement strand
TGCTCGGATAAAAATGGAACAAAGAGGGATTGTCAGATTTGATGAAATTCTTGTTCGAACCGAAGCTCTTTTACGGACCGATGATGAGACTCGCAATACTCTTCGAGAAGGATTCTCGCAAATTTTAATAGATGAATTCCAGGATACTAATAAGGTCCAATGTCAAATTGTGAAGATGTTGACTCTAGCAGACGGTCCAGAAGTCGGACTTTTTGTTGTGGGGGATCCCAAGCAATCAATTTTCGGATTTAGAAATGCTGACCTTCGAGCATATGAAGAGTTTGTTGAAGAAATAGGCCGAGCAGGAGGAACGAAATTACTGCTATCTGTTAATTTCAGATCTTTTCCCGAAATTCTAGAGGAGGTTACTCGTTCTATCGAACCCTTGATGTTGAAAGAGCGAGGTCGCCAGCCAGCTTTTTCTGAGTTGGTTCCGGGACGGGTAACCGATGATCAAGGGGGATCCGGCCCGAGAGTGTCTTTTTGGTTGGCCTGCGATGAGGACGGTCAATCTCTACCTTTTAGAGATCCCGATCAAGGAATGAGGTTGGAGGCTCGCGCTTTAATAGATGATGTGCTCCGCGAAAGGGAATCTGGTGTCAGCTGGAACCAAATGGCTCTACTAGTTCGTTCGGGGAATCGGATTGATACAATTTTGTCTGCTCTTCGAGATGCAAACATTCCCTACAGTTTTGATCGTGATCCAGATAAAGCCCCCTCCCGTGAAATCATAGATGTTATTTCACTTTTGCGTGCGATTGTAAATCCTGGTGACACATTATCGTTATCCGCATGGCTTACGTCTTCTTGGGTGGGTTTACCGCAGAAATTATTGTGGCAGTTCCAAAGCGAAGGCTTGTTTGCTGAAATTGCCACGTTAGGTCTTAAAAGTTCAAGTAGCGTTGATTCTGTGCGTGAGAAATGGTTAAAAGGAAAACGGGATCTTTCCGCGGTAGCGAGGGATAATATGGTCCTATGTTTGCACTGTCTGGCGGATGCGCGGAGTACTCTCAAGGAGCTCAGTCCAGAGCTATGGGCGGATAGGGTTCGGGCAAATTTTCTTTTTGAGGCAGGTGATGCGATAAGGCGCCAAGGTAAGCGTCGTCTGGATAAATTGACAGAATTTTGGGACCGCTTTGTTCTTCGGTGCTCAAATTTTCCTGGATCTGTACAACGTATTCTAGATGAACTGGAGATAAGTCTTGCATACGGAACACTGGAAAGTCCTAAACGATTTCAAGGCGAGTATGGAGATGCGATAGAAGTTTCTACTATTCACAACGCTAAGGGGAGAGACTGGGAAAACGTTTATTTGCTGAGGACAGATTTTTACTATGCAAAGCCTCCAGACACCGAGATATTTCGGGACGGTGAACTTCAAGGAGTTCAACTTTTGGGTCGTCCCAATCCTCAATATGAGGCCATTCGACGTGATAGAAAGCAAGATGATGAAGCCGAACAGGTTCGACTGCTTTATGTTGCGATGACACGTGCAAAGAATAGGCTGGTTGTTTCTGGCTGTTTTCCAGTAAGGTCGGTAGCCAGCGAGAAATCTTTCATGGGTATGATCGCTTCTAAAACGTTTCCGACCAAATCGTTTCTCGAGAACGCTATTGAGAGGCTCTCTCCCGATGAACATTTTTTTGACGATTGTGATAGCGGACGCCGTTTTGTTTTTCCGTGTCGTATGCCCCTCCTAGATAGAAAGGTTTTTTTAGATGTCGAAAATGTGAACAGTAATATTGATGTTGAATCTCTAGTGGAAAGAGATAGAGAGATTGAAAATAGAAAACGATTAGCTGATATCCGAAGCAATCGATTGCTCCACGGAATTGCATCTGAAAAAGCGAATTTTGAAGAGGATAGAGAAACTGTATTACCAAAGGTAACACCATCGAAGGTGAGTCGTAAGTCAGCCTTGATAATTGGTGAAGCCGTTCATAAAACGTTGCAAAATCTTTTTGGTGATTCGCTTTCTGAGGCGAAACAGAAAAAATTAATAGATTCAATAAAATTAGAATTATCCCCAGAACTGTCTTCACCTGATCGAGATGAAATTTTGGAGGAGACAGCGAAAATATTACGGACGTTTTTTAAAGGCGCTCTTTATAAGAAGTTTATTGAAATTTATCCCAATATTTTGGCTCGCGAACTTCCAATTCTTTCCCAACCCCTTGCTGGTGATAAAGAGCCTCTTCATTCAATAGCGGGTTCGATAGATTTGTTTTATCGCGAGACAAGTGGTGCCTGGGTTATTGCTGATTACAAAACAGATCGAATTTCCATGGATGACGCAAAAATTTTAGAGAAAAGTTATCTGCGTCAGGGTAAGATTTACGTTAAAGCGGTTCAAAAGTCCTTCAAACTTCCTGCACCTCCAATTTTTGAACTCTGGTGGCTAAGAACGCAAGAGATAACACGACTTTAAGATCCTTCCGGGGGAATCGGCTGCTGTCATTCTTTTAAGGCCGAATTTCGTATTTGCTAGGACCTCTCAAGTCTTCTAAAAGTGGGCTCGTCCATTTCAACCATCTGCATAACTCGAAACGGGTGTTTGCAGGATCAATCATGTCGTGTACCGCAAAGCCTTCTGCACGTCCAAAGGTTGAACGTCTTGCAGCCCATTCTTCTTCCAATTCTTTCCGCTTAGCGGCGGGATTGCTTGACTCCGCTATTTCTCTCCTGTAGGCCACTGCGATTCCCCCCTCAAGAGGGAGGGCTCCGGATTCGGCAGATGGCCATGCAAGCACCACCCCCTCAGGTCCAAAGTGTGCTACTGCGGCTACGCCGTAGGCCTTTCGGATTAATACTGTTATCCAAGGTACTTGACTTTGCTGGACCGCAAAAATCGCTGAAGCTCCGTGACGAATAGTTGCAGCGCTCTCCGCTTCTGGTCCAATCATAAATCCGGGTTCATCAACGAAGCTGATGATTGGCAAGTGGAAGGTGTCGCAAAGGTCTACGAACCTGCGTACTTTTTGTGCCCCATTCGCCGTCATGGCTCCTGCATGGAAGTGACAATCGTTAGCCCAAACACCAACGGGTTGCCCGTTGAGTCTCCCTAGTCCAGTTACTTGCGACCTCCCAAATGTTTTCGTCATCTCAAAAAACGATCCCTGATCAAGTACGGATTCGAGGATCTCGCGTACCTTAAAGGGTTTTCTCCGATCCCGAGGAACGAGGTGACGAAGGGCTTGTGCTTTCCGCTCAGGGGGATCTGCAGAATTTATAATTGGGGGGAGCTGGAAAACGTTCGTGGGCATGAATGACAAGAAGCGACGCATTTGATCGGCGGCCTCGTTTTCGTCATCGACGAGGTTATCTACTACCCCACTTCGTGCGTGAACTGCTGCGCCTCCGAGTTCTTCTTTGGTTAGACTCTTGCCTAGTGCCCGTTCAACCAGAGCAGGACCGCCGATCATTACCTGAGCGGTGTTTCGCGTCATTACAGAAAAATGAGATGCGACCAGACGAGCTGCCGGGAAGCCAGCTACTGCTCCTACAGCCGCCGAGACGACCGGTGCGACTCCCATAATTTCCGCGATGGACCTAAACCTAGGTGTTGCGAAGACAGGGTTGCCTTGCGCCCCCTGCTTTCCGGGTGACCCAGTCACACTACCGCCACCTCCCTCCAAAAATCTCACGAGAGGTATCTTGAGGCGAAGCGCAAGTGATTCTGCGTAGATGCTTTTTCGAAGCCCTGCTGAGGAAGGAGATCCTCCTTTCTGCGTAAAGTCTTCACCTCCGACTACACAAGGTCGGGTATCAATTTTGGCCACTCCTAAGATGTAGTTGGCAGGTGAGAAACTCTTTAGGTTTCCCAGCTCATCATTTTCGCTATAGCCTGCGAGTGGTCCTTGCTCATGAAAGGTGCCTGCGTCGATCATTAGTTCGACACGTTCTCTTATCGTCAAGCGGCCAGCCTCGTGTTGTCTGGTAATCGCTTCGATGCCGCCAAGATCGTGTCTCAGTCTTAGCCTATCTTCGATTCCCGAGAGCTCCTCGCTCCATTCCGAATCCCTATCGCCTTTAGAAGGTTTCTTCCCCACGTTTGATTCTTTCTTTATTTTTCTCGGTCCAGTTAGACTGCAACGCTATTGTATCTATCTTAGGAGAACACTTCGCATGTCCAAAATTGAGTCCTACGAAGACTTGTACCAGAGGTCAATAGAAAATCCTCAAAAATTCTGGCTTCAGGCATCACAAGACGTCCATTGGTTTCAATCCCCAAGTGTCGCACTTGACGCCAGAGATGCTCCCTTCAATCGTTGGTTTCCTGATGGCTCGACGAACACCTGCTACAACGCGCTTGATATTCACGTCGCAGAGGGTCGAGGAGATCAGGCGGCATTGGTTTACGACAGCCCGGTCACAGGCTCGAAGCGTATTTTCTCCTACGGAGAGCTCCAGGACCTCGTTTCACGATTCGCTGGTGGCCTCAAGGCGCGAGGTATACAAAAAGGGGATCGAGTTCTTATTTATATGCCGATGATCCCAGAGGCAGTTGTTGGAATGCTGGCATGTGCACGCCTCGGCGCCGTTCATTCCGTCGTTTTTGGAGGCTTTGCCTCGAATGAATTGGCCACACGAATCGATGATGCGAAGCCCAAGGCTGTCTTGACAGCAAGTTGCGGAATTGAAACGGATAGGGTGATCTTGTACCAGCCATTGTTAGTAGGTGCGTTGGAAATGTCCTCTCATAGCCCCGAATTTTGTGTTTGGGTTGAGAGAGAACAGGCAGCAGTCGATTTTTCTGAAGAAAGCGATTTGCATTGGGCTGAAGTCGCAGGAGGAGAGCCAGTGAATTGCACTCCTGTGGCTTCAACGGATCCGCTTTACATACTTTACACATCGGGGACTACAGGTATTCCCAAGGGAGTCGTGAGAGACAACGGCGGACATCTAGTCGCTTTGAAGTGGAGTCTCCGCAATGTCTACGGCATGACACCGGGAGAAGTTTTTTGGGCCGCTTCTGACATTGGCTGGGTAGTAGGCCATTCATATATCGTTTACGCACCACTGTTTCTCGGGTGCACGACAATTCTTTATGAAGGGAAGCCCGTAGGAACACCTGACGCGGGTGCGTTCTGGAGAGTTATTTCAGAGCATGGAGTCTCAGTCTTTTTTACTGCACCAACGGCCTTTCGAGCTATCAAAAGGGAGGATCCTTCGGCTTCTCATCTTGCAAAATATAATCTGACAAAGTTCCGTACTTTATTCCTGGCTGGGGAGCGAGCGGATCCGGACACAATAGAATGGGCAGAGGAGGCACTTTCTATTCCGGTCATTGATCATTGGTGGCAAACGGAGACTGGTTGGCCGATTGCTGCAAATTGCATGGGTATTGAAAAACTTGCTGTAAAGAGAGGGTCACCTACCCGGGCAGTACCCGGTTATAAGGTGGTGGTTTTAGACGATTCAGGGAGCCAGGTCTCATCGGGGCAAACGGGGGCAATTGCAATCTCATTGCCGCTCCCTCCAGGATGTCTCAAAACCCTATGGAATAACGATGAGGGTTTTCAGAAGTCGTACATGCAACGTTATCCCGGTTTTTACGAAACGGCAGATGCTGGTCATATTGACGAAGACGGATACATCTGGATCATGAGCCGCACAGATGACATTATCAACGTTGCTGGTCATCGACTTTCGACGGGAGGTATGGAAGAGGTCTTATCAGGTCATCCAGATGTTGCAGAGTGTGCTGTTTTAGGCGTAGGAGATGCTTTGAAAGGGCAAGTACCTTTGGGGCTTGTTGTCCTCAAGGCAGGCGTCAATCGGGCGAATGACTCGATAGTCCGGGAGCTCATAAAGAGGGTCAGAGATAGGATCGGCCCAGTCGCAGCCTTTAAGACTGCTGCGGTGGTCAAGCGACTACCGAAGACTCGTTCCGGAAAGATTTTGAGAGGGACCATGAGAAGCATTGCGGATGGTCACGAATTCAAAATACCAGCGACAATTGACGATCCTGAGATATTGGGAGAAATTCGTGAAGTTTTCAAAAATCTAGGCTATGCCAAAAGTCCCAAATAAAAGAACGCCACGTTACGTTCTGTTCAAACAATAGCACGTTGAATGGGAGCCTGATTCCTTATGCATGTTGTAGCCGATAGGTCACGAGAATCCAACGATAGATCAAAGCTTGAGGGGCTTGATGTTTTAATTGTAGGAGCCGGATTTTGTGGCGTTTATTTGTTGGATCGGCTTCGAAAAAAGAATTTCAAAGCGCAAATTTACGAAGGAGGAGCCGACCTGGGAGGGGTTTGGCATTGGAATTGTTATCCCGGAGCGAGGGTAGATTCGAGCTGTTGGATTTACCAACTTTCGGATGAAGAGCTCTGGAGCGATTGGCAGTGGACAGAACTTTATCCAGGTTATAAAGAAGTGCGAGCTTATTTTAAGCACCTTGATAAAAAGCTTAATTTGTCTAGAGACGTACGTTTTAACACTTGGGTCCGTGAGGCAAACTTTGATGAGGACCGACACGAGTGGGAGATTAAGGCTAAACGAAATGATGGAAGCAATGTCGTTGTTTGTACGAAACATTTTATTATGTGTACTGGCTCATCTTCTAAGCCGTTCATACCAAAAATCGAAGGCCTTGACTCCTTTAGTGGAGAGTCGAGTCATACCGCTTTCTGGCCTCAAGGAGGAATTGATTTTAAAGGAAAGCACGTTGGTGTTATTGGAACCGGTGCTAGTGGGGTTCAGGTAATTCAGGAGGCATCGAAGGAGGCTGCAAAGTTAACGGTATTCCAACGTACTCCGAATTTGTGTCTTCCAATGGGACAAAAGCAGCTCGGCGATGAAGACAATCGAGAAGGAAAGCTTGCCAATAGTGAAGTTCTGAGGAACAGGCTATCGACTTGGGGAGGCATTGATTACGACATAGACGAACGCCTTGCTAAGAATTTTTCCGAGGAGGAAAGAGATGCGCACTTTGAGGAACTCTGGAATGGCGGAGGATTTAGGTTTTGGATAGGAAACTTCGCAGATATGCTAATGGATGAGGAAGTTAACCGCGCCGCCTATGATTTTTGGCGAAACAAAGTTAGAGGGAGAATCGATAGCCCAGAAATGGCTGAAAAGCTGGCACCTGAAAATCCACCTCATCCCTTCGGTACTAAGCGTGTTTCACTGGAACAGTGGTATTTCGAGGTGTTTAACCAGGAGAATGTCGATCTAGTTGACATTAAAGAAACACCCATTGAACGAATAACTTCAAACGGAGTTAAAATAGGTAACGAGTTAATCTATCTCGACGTACTTGTTATGGCGACAGGTTTTGATGCTGTGACCGGTGGCCTGACACAAATAGACATACGCGACAAAGACGGTAAAACACTTGAGGAAAAATGGGCTAATGGAGTACGAGTTTATCAGGGGCTGTCGAATCACGGCTATCCAAACATGTTCGCGACGTATGGACCTCAGGCACCCACCGCTTTTGTGAACGGCCCCACCTGTGCAGAAATGCAAGGCGATTTCATTGTTGATGCATTGGTGTACCTCCGGGCCAATGGATATACCCGTATGGAACCGACCGCTGAGGCTGAAGAATCCTGGCGTAACTTATGTATTGAACTTGCGGAGCCGACTTTGTTTTCTAAAGCGGACTCTTGGTATATGGCGGCAAATATACCCGGTAAGGCTCGCGAGATGCTCATGTACGCAGGAGGAGTTCCTGCTTATATCGAGATCTTGCGAGACTGCGCGAACAAAGGATACGAAGGGTATCGGATAGAATGATGGAACTTGCGATTTATATTAGACGTTTCCGAATTTGGCTTTGATGTCGCTTAGATATTCGTAAGGAAGGGAGTGTTGAGTCGCTCCCTCAATAATTAGGTTAAGATACCAGTTAGATGGTGCAATACTTTCGACGAGGAGTTTCGTGTCAACACAAATGTAGGTTGATGCAATTCTAGATTGCTCGAGAATGTCTATTTTTAGTGGAACTCGTTTGTAACCTCCTTCGAAAGAATCTAAAACGGACCAATGATCAGATTCAAAAGAATATGCGACTCCATAAACGATTCCTCCTTCGATCGGTGCGATGTTCGCTTTGGCGGAACCATCTTTTCCCAGCTTGTTCAATTTGAATTGATATCCACGGAGAGTCGAGATGCCCATAACCATCGCACTGGGAATTCGTTCTTTCATCCGCTCGGTCTTAAGATTTGATCCGTAAGCGAAATAAAGATCCGACATTACGCTTTACACGGCCTCTAAGAAGTAAACGCCAAACCAACTATTCTCATCGATCCATACGTGCTTGCTTTTAAAGTTTGCGGAGGACGCAATTTCGGCGAACGATTTAAAAGTATACTTATGAGATGATTCGGTATGAATAGTCTCTCCTTCTTCCAATGTTATTTGGTGTCCGTCTATGAGGGCTGTTTGCTGACAATTGCTAACAAGATGCATTTCTACACGGCTTTTATCGGTATCCCAGTGTGCGCGATGCGTAAAATTGGTTGTTTTAAAATTAGCACCGAGTTCTTTGTTAATTCGGTCGAGTATATTAAGGTTGAAATCTGCCGTCACACCCTGCTCATCGTTGTATGCAGCCTCTAAAATTTTTGGATCTTTTATGAGATCGATGCCGATTAGTAACCCACCCCCATTCACGCATAGACGTCTCCATCGATTCAGGAGAAGTTTAGCTTCATTCTCTTCGAAGTTTCCGATTGTAGAACCTGGAAAATAGATGACGGTCTTGTCTGCGGGTTCAGTCTCTGGGATTGAAAATTTTTCCGTGAAGTCTGCACATACCGGCAAGATTACGAGCTTTGGGTAACTTTCAGCGAGCGAACTCGCAGAACGATTGAGATGTTCTTCTGAAATATCAACAGGAATGTAAGCTACCGGATTGACCAGATTATCCAAGAGTATCCTCGTTTTTAAACTGCTGCCGCTACCGAATTCGATTAGTAGCACGCCTTTTCCAAGGCTTGATCCAATAGCAGAGGCGTTGTCTTTCATAATCTTAAGTTCAGTACGAGTCGGATAGTATTCTGGAAGTTCACAAATCGCGTCAAATAAGACAGATCCTCGTTCGTCATAAAAATATTTACAAGGCAATGTTTTAGTCTTACCGGATAACCCTTGGATGACGTCGTGTAGAAAAGAATCGTCAGTTATTTTTGAAACCTGTTCGTTTGGCAAAATCTTTAACCGCAGCTTCCTATGATCGCGCTAACCTCGTCAAGATCTCATTTGGAGAATCGCAACGAAGGTCGTTTATCATTGTACTCAAACTGGGATTCTATGCTTAGCGCAAGACCGTCCTATGAGGAGAAAATATGGCTTTTGAAACCCTTAAGTTACATTTAGAGGACTCTGTGTTGACTGTTACTTTGAATCGCCCCGATCGTTTAAACGCATTTAACGGGAAAATGCTCGATGAACTCCTTCAGGTGATCAACAGAATTGACCAAGATGATGACGTTCGCGTGGCACTTTTTACAGGTGCTGGTCGTGCCTTTTGCGCTGGCGCTGATCTGGGGGGTGGGGACGAGAGTTTTGACTCGAGTAGAGAGCACTCTACTCGAGAACATCGTGA
>DKAI01000177.1:0-171 GCA_002450755.1 Deltaproteobacteria bacterium UBA6930 | reverse complement strand
GGAGGAGGGCTGTTGGCTCTTCGTCTATTTAATGCAAAGAAGCCTTTAATTGCAGCGATTAACGGACCAGCTGTAGGAGTGGGGGTCACAATGACATTGCCAATGGATGTGCGAATAGCCTCAGAAAATGCACGGTTCGGCTTTGTTTTTGCCCGCAGGGGGATTGTGCCC
>DKAI01000141.1 GCA_002450755.1 Deltaproteobacteria bacterium UBA6930 | reverse complement strand
ATCTACATGGTTAATACAATTCTCCTCTAAAGTGGTTTTGAGGTCGCTGTAGGAACGATTTTCAATAATCACACGATGCTTAAATGGATCAAGACGGTCTTGGCCTACTAGAATCGCAGATCTGTCCCAGTCCAATGCGACAAGTATTCCGCCGGGCGCGGTTAACTTAAGTATTTCTTGGGCATGTCCGGCATCTCCTAAAGTGCCATCCACAACTGTTGCGCCAGAGGAGAGCGCGAGCATTTCCATAGCTTTATTTAAGAGCACGGGTTCGTGAAAGTTGGCGCTCATTCGGACACCACCTGATGATCTTCGGCTTTTGCTTGGGTGGTTATCGCACTAGCGCGAAGATCCAAATTCTTATCAGAAAGATTGGGGTGCTCCGGAGCACCTTGGAGGCCCAAGCGAAAATTGCCCCCCAACAATTAATGCTCGGTCAACGTCGATTTTCCGGAACACCCCATCTCTCAATCGGAGGCCTTGCCTCCGTTTTCCCTCACGTCCAACCTCAATCAAAAACCTGCCTCAGCCGCTACCGAGGCGATGGCCTCAGCTTCGTTCTGAGGAACATCAAGCGCTGTATTTAATGCGGTACGATCCCAAAGTTCGATGCAATTTCCAGTTCCCAGCAAAGATACTTCACGATCGAGGGAGGCAACTTGACGAAGGGCTTGTGGTATCGAGATGCGACCATTGCTATCTATAGGACAATCCACTGCATGCCCCATCAAAATCCGTCGAACTGTCTGAACTTTAGGTTGCACGGTAGACATTTTTTCGAGTCTATTTTCGATCTCTTCCCAGCGCGCCGCTGGGAAGATTCCTAAAGCTAAGCGGTCCACGAGTCGAGTCACCACCGGAGCTTTCCCTTCAGCAAAGTCGAGTTCCGGGCGGAACGCCATCGGAATGCTGACGCGTCCTTTTGCGTCCATAGTGTGATCGTATCTACCTTTTGCCATTTCACGGGAGCTTCGTTCGGTTACCTCTCCAGCCACTACCGGGCCGGTCTGTCACCTTTTTTGAATTAAAGCCCTAAAGAACCACTCTTTACCACTTTAAACCACTTAATGTCCTCTTGTACCGTGCTCTGGGAATGAATACAAGGATAAATGAAGAAAAATTCTCTTTTTTTGCCCATGCCAAATAGCACTATATAGAGTGGTTTGAACTCTTACGGCATACAGTATGTTGTATGCGAAAAATCTCAGATTGAGATGCAGCGCGGGCTATCATTTTGGAATCAGCTTGAGGGAATATCGCCAGAACGGTCGGGGCGTTTAGTTAGTTAGTTTGACCGAGAATTTTTTCAAGACGGGAGTTTACCTCGACTGCTTGCGTCTCAGGAAGTTGATCGACGGACGCAGGCAATATGGCTTCGAGAACCGCTTTTCCTCCCTCCTGAAGAGCTTTGGCTGAGTAACCACCTTCTAAAAGAATGGCCAGACGGCCACCACATAATTCATCCGCGAGTGCTCTTATAATCAAAGTCATCCCTTTAAAGCCTGTTGCCGTATTTTCCATTTGTGCGAGCGGGTCAGAAAAATGAGAATCAAAGCCACATGATGCAAGAATAATGTCTGGCGCGAATTTTCTAATAGCGGGTTCTATTACATGTTGAAATACACCGATGTATTCCTTTTCACCGCAATTAGGTGGCATGGGGACGTTAAGGGTAGCGCCTTCGCCTTTTCCAAATCCCTTCTCTGAGGCCGAACCTGTTCCTGGGTAAAACGGAAATTGGTGTGTAGAAATGTAAAGTGTATTCGGGTCCCCCTCAAAATGGTGTTGTGTTCCATTTCCATGGTGAACATCCCAATCGACGATCACTATCCTCTCGGCTGCCTTAGACCTATGAAGATTTTCCGCGGCGATAGCAATATTGTTAAAAATACAGAAACCCATGGCCTTTTCTTCTTCGGCGTGATGTCCTGGTGGACGAGAGAAGGATAGGCCGGAGCGTATATCGCCTTCGGCGATTTTCTGAGTCAGCTCGATGGCAGATCCAACTGCTAGCCTCGCTACTTGTAGGCTGTTCTTGCACCAGTAAGTGTCCTGATCAAGCTTGAGTGAGTTAGCTGGAAGCTCTTTGAGCTTCTTGAGGTAGTTCGGAGAATGGACAAAGAGGATTTCAGAATCTTGCGCTAAGCGAGCCTCAATCGCCGTAACCTTGCCTTGAAGTTCTTTTATGCCAGCTTCGATTTCAATAAGACGATTCGGGTTTTCGGGGTGGCCCGTAGGACCCTTATGTAGTTTAAAGCGCTCGTCTAGCACTATTCCGATGTCTCTCTCTTTTATCATCTGGAAAATTTCCATGAGTAGGAATCCGGCCGCTCGACTAATAAACAATAGAAATATGATCTTTTCACGAGGATCGGTTTTTGTTCCGAGACGTTGTCTCAGAAGCCGTTTTGCTCGAATCTTTTTTGGTAGAAGGTTGTTCTAACTCGCTAATTTTTTTAGCGAGTTCAGAAAGTTGTTCGTTTAGCCTCTCGATATCAGAACGACGTGGCAGGTCTAGAATCCGAAAAACTTTTTCGAGACTTTGTTGGAGGACTCGTTCTAGATCTTTTGGTGAACAAGCGATCCAATTTGATAAATCCGAGTTCTGACCTTGTGAAAATTTTCGAAAATTACGCTGAAGTTCCTCGAGGCCATCGCTAGCATCTCCGACGCCCCTTCGAATAGCGTTGTATACGACATCTCCGCCTCTTTGGAAAATCTCAGATAAAAGGTTTCCTGGCACCTCGCGGTTTGATCTCTCGGTATTGACGAGAATCTGAGAGAGAGTAACTCCCGTAATGTCCTCACCCGTTGCGTTATCAATGACTTCTACTTCTTGGCCGTCCTCAAGGAGTGTTGCGATCCCTTTGAGCGTGATATAGCGACTCGTTTCCGTGTTATATAGTTTTCTGTTTGCGTAGCGCTTTATACGGATTGGCATCAAACACTCGGTGTTGGCAGGGGAAGCAAAGATCGCACTCCACTTGGAGAGAAGTTAGCATAGCACTCGCGCTGATCCTTTTTCTTCATGAATAGAATTGTACCAGCGGTGTTTTTAATAATTAGCCTTGTAGGCCATTTTTAGAACCGTCTAAATCGATGCGGTAAGGGTTATGCGTGCTAGCAAGGGAAATGTTTGCAAGCAGACGTACGCTTTAGACTGCAACTTAATTTTTATCTATTCGCCTTTGTTTTCATGCTGTTCCCCAGGAGTTACATCAATCTCGTCTTTTCCTGACACTCCAGCCTTAAAATTTTTTATCGCTTTGCCTATACCTGTTCCTAATTCTGGAAGGCGCCTTGCGCCAAAGATAACTACAACTATTAACAAAATTATAGTTATTTCTAGTGCGCCAAAGCCAAACATGCGACACCTCCTTCGTTCACTCCCATTTTGGGAATTCTAGTGTCCCTGGACTCTAGAAGCTAAGCTTCGCTCTCACTTGAAATTAGGTCAAGCAAGTACCCCTCGGGGCCGTTAGGATTAGCGTGTGTCAATTTTTAAAGCTTACGATATCCGAGGTCTTGTGCCTGCTGAGCTGGCTCCCGGCGATGCCTACCGTATAGGGAGGGCTGCGGCGACATACTTTCACACCGGGGTTATTTGTGTAGGCAGAGACGCTCGCCCTACCTCACCGGATCTTTTCGGAGAGCTAGTCCAAGGCCTGACGGAGGGAGGTCTTTCGGTGATCGACTTGGGCCTTGTCTCAACGCCTATGCTTTACCACGCCGTGGCGCGGTTCGAATCTAAAGGTGGGATCATGATTACCGCCTCCCATAATCCTTCTGGTTATAACGGGTTCAAGATTTGCGCAGAATATGCAAGACCGATTGGTGAAGAGACGGGCTTACGTGAGATGGAGGTTTTATTTAAACAGGTTCCCAAATTAAAAAAAGGACGAAAGATTGGAAAGGTAAGCCAAAGGGACGTCTCGGCTACCTATGCTGCTCAATGCCTCGATATGGGTACCCTTCAGAGGCCTCTCACCGTCGTTATCGATGCTGGGAACGGTATGGCGGCGGCGGGGCTCGAAAAGGCTCTCGAAGTTTTAGATCTTAAGACGATTAAGCTTTACTACGAGCCAGACGGACGATTTCCGAATCACCCCGCTGACCCATTAAATCCAGATAACTTAAGGGATTTGCAAAAAACGGTTACTGATGAAGAGGCGGATCTAGGAGTTGCCTTTGATGGTGACGCTGACCGAGCAATTTTTGTGGACAATAAGGGGCAAATCGTCTCCTCAGACTTGATTACGGCCCTTCTGGCGCGCACATGCCTCTTGAGGGTTGGAGGAGGAAAGGTTTTATATGATCTGCGGTCAAGTTGGGTAACCGCAGAGGAAATAGAAAAAGCTGGTGGAACTGCAGAAATTTGTCGGGTAGGACATTCGTTCGTAAAGGAACATATGCGGCAAAGTGGTGCAATATTTGCGGGTGAACTTTCTGGTCACTACTACTTCAGGTTTGGAGAACACCTAATCGCCGATGATGC
>DKAI01000134.1 GCA_002450755.1 Deltaproteobacteria bacterium UBA6930 | reverse complement strand
GTTTTCGATCGCCTCGAGGGTAGTTGGCTCGAGAGAGATTTGGATATGCGAGACACCCAGCGCCGCGTAGCCCGCGAGCTCTTCGGCAATTGCCTCCGGCTCACCATTTAGCGGCACAATCGCGTCCGTATCTACAATTGTGCAGATGGTAATCTCGAGCATACGTGACGCGAAATTATCATTCAACTCCGGCGCACCGGCTAGCCACCTTGAATATCCTGCCACTTGCCCAAATGCTATTCGGTACGACACAGGGCAACAGTTGTTTCACAGTTGAGATTCGAACAGGATCCGCGTTAAGCTCTTGTAACAACGACTGCAATGGAGGGTCAGTGATATGGCAAAGTCTCTTGAAAGTTTCAAGGCCGGCGCGGCGAACGACGACATCGTCGAGGCGCTGAACCGCGACGGCGGGGTCATCATGCTCAACCTTGCGCCGCCGGAGCTGATGGACGAGGTCTACGACGAGCTCCTCGCGAACACTTCGGAGCACGAACGCGAGGCCGGGGGCGACATCCTTTGGCCGGCGGGGAACAAGACCATTGGCGGTCTCGCCGGGATCAGTCCGACGTACGTCGAGCGGCTCGTTCTCCACCCGAAGATGCTAGAAATCGCCGATGCGATCTTGAAGCCCCATGACCCGATGTCGCCGCGCCCGCCCGGGGTGGACGTCCCCGAAGCCGACAACGTCTGGCCCTATACCAGTTTTCGTCGCATGGAGGTCGTCGAAGACGGTCACGGTGGCCAGCAGTTGCGCGCGCACGGAACGGGTGACGAAGGCCCGTACTGTCATCACTACAATCTCGGTGCCACGGTCATGCTCGAGGTCGGCCGCGGTAGCAAGAACCAGTGCCTGCATCGCGAAACCACAATCTATCAACCCTGGGTCGCCCATCTGCCACAGATCCATGAATTCATCCTGTCGGTGAACTGGGCGGGCTCCGAGTTCCGATCCGACAACGGTGCGACGCGCGTCGTCCCGGGCAGCCACCACTGGCCCGAGGATCGGATCGCGCAGCCGAACGAGGTCGTCGACGCCGAGATGCCCAAAGGCTCCGCGGTCGTGTGGCTGTCGAGGGCTCTGCACGGTGCTGGCGCGAGCGAGTTGGATGAAGGCCGGCGCGCATTTTTTGCATCCTATGTAGCGGACTGGGCGCGGCAGGAAGAGAACCAGTACATCGCCGTGCCACCGGACGTCGCCGCAAAGCTTTCATACGAGGGTCAACGGATCATCGGGTATCGCTGCGGCCCGAGCCTTGGCTGGGTGAAAGGACGGGATCAGGAGAATTTGCTCCGGGACGGGACGAGCAGTCCGTTGTAGCTGCTCAGGACGAAATAGACCTGGGAGTATTAAGAAGGCTTTCTGAAAAACGCATTCTACTCGGAGTCCTCGACTTATCGACCAACCAAATCGTAAAGGTTGAGACGGTGCGTAAACGAATTGAAAAGGGCCTCAATTACGTTCCATCTAGTCCTAATCCCTTCACCTGACTGTGGAATGACCTATCTCACCAGAGCATCGGCCTTTGCAAAGCTTCAGGTTCTTACGGAAGCCACACGACAGATAAATGAGAAACTAAATCACACCTAAGAAGGCTTTGCCTTCGTTACCTCATAGTCTTCCATTTTAGCTTCGCGGGTGAAACTAAAGAACTGTGCGTTTCGGAAAGGAGAATTGACAACAACTCGACCGGCCTTGTTACGGTAATAGGTCTCCATTCCAGGGTGAGTCCACACCATTTCCTCATGCCTAGAATCTACGACTTCGTTGTACTCGTCATGCACGCTTTTCAAGCAATCGACTGTAGATATATTTTTCTCAAACATTTGAGTTAAGACACTCATCATATATCGAACCTGCATTTCCGACATGAACATAAAGCTCCCTCCGTGACCTGCCTGGAGGTTGGGACCATAAAGAGTGAAGAAGTTGGGGAAGCCTGGAATTACCGTGCCGAGGTAAGCTCTAGCATCGTCATCATTCCAGACTTCACGAAGACTCTCACCTGTCTTCCCTCGTACATTCAATGTAGTCAGGAAACGAAGAACATCAAAGCCCGTAGCAATCACTAGAATATCGATTTTATGCTCCGTGCCGTCCTCTGTGACTACACTGTCAGAACTTATCTCCCGGATTGTTTTTTCAACAAGATTGACTTTCTCGTTTTTCAACATCTTATACCAACCATTGTCCATAAGAAGTCTCTTCCCGAAAGGCGGGTAAGTGGGCACAACCTTATCGAGGAGGTCAGACCTTTCTCCAAGCTCCGAAACAATGTACCTGGTAAAATAAGCTCGGTGAGCATCGTTAACTTTATTCAGGGATCTATCGGGATCGCTCCAACTCGGATCCTTTTGCAGAGCGTCGTGCGCCCTATCTCCAAACATCCATGCCGCACGAATTCGGTACCATGCTCGATAGTAAGGAACCTCTTTCAATAAAAACCGAATGGGCTCTGGAATTTTCTTACGAAACTGCTCGTGAGGCGCAACCCAGTGTGCCGACCGTTGAAATATCGTGAGCGATTCGACTTCATTCTGGATTTCCGGGCCGACTTGCATGGCGCTCGCTCCGTTGCCAATAATCGCCACACGCTTCCCCGATAAATCAAGATCCTTGGGCCATTCTGCAGTGTGAAAACATGGACCCGAAAATTCCCCAAGACCCTCGATATCGGGATATTTTAAAGGATTAAAAATCCCTACCGCAGCGATGACAACGTGCGCCCTTCGTTTGGTCTTCGAGCCATCAGAATGTTTGAGTGAAAGTTCCCAATCTCCCTTTCCGTTATCGAATGCGGCGTCCTCGACCTCCGAACCGAATCGAATATTTTCCAAGAGATTAAATTTTTCTGCAACATGATCGAGATATTCTTGCAGCTCATCCCGAAGGGCGAAGTACATTGACCAATCGTATGGCGCGAAGGAATATGAGTAGAGATGGTTTGGCGTGTCGACT
>DKAI01000016.1 GCA_002450755.1 Deltaproteobacteria bacterium UBA6930 | reverse complement strand
CAATTACCCGGCCTTAGGTGACTCGGAACACTTTCTCAGTACGTCAACAGGTCATAGAACTACAATTTTTGCGTGGTAATTCCACAACGGTCAATATTTTACGAAACTGATTTCACTTAACTTTCGGTGATCGAGCAGCCAAGCGATATCACCGTTTAACCAAACGACTTGCCCTGATATGCCTCGCTAAATTTGCCTCTATAGAGCTCGAATAACCTAGAAGACACCGGTCCGTCAAACTCTCTCGCCAAGAGCGAGAATCACCGCTACAAAAGCGATTGGATCCACCTGCGGGTCACAAAAGCTTTCTGGGGGGCTGAAAAAGCCTACGAGAAGTAGTTTTTCCAATACCACCAACTTCTTGTGTCTTCGCGGCATTGGGTCTAGCCCCAAACGCTCAAGGCAGGTATAAACGAGGTCCTTAAGAGTCCGGGGAAACTTAACTGGACTTAACACACCTCTAATCTTTAGGTTTGGCAAAAAGTTGGTTGAACAAACAGCACGATTTGAAGAAGTTAAAATCCCTTTGAGAGAGCCGCTTCATGGGTTAGACGCGGTGAGTGGAATATTAGGAATTCCTGAGTGGTGGCCTACGGGATCGCGAATTTGCATGCTCATCGCACACGGCTCTCAGATCAAAGACCCGCTCTTAGAGAGCCTAGCGAGGGACCTCACCTCAAGGAAATACCTCACTCTTAGATTTCTTCTCCCTCATGTCGAGGCTAAGAAAACCCAATTCGACCCCCCAGCCGTTTTGAAAAGGCTATTTCAATCCGCAGTGGGTCTAGTAAACAGAGATCCTACAGCTGCGCCGGCCCACATCTTCGTGGGGGGCAAAAACCAAGGAGCCCTGGCGGCGGCTCACGCGGCTACTGGCCCAGTCCGCGCAGCTGGACTGTTCATGCTTGGCTATCCGCTCCATAGGCAAGGTGATATGGAAAAGGTGCAAGCAGAAAGGCTCTACCGGGCAACAACCCCCATGTTATTTGTCCAAGGCGATAAGGACCGCTATTGCGATTTAAAGGCTTTAAAGGAAACTTTGAAACGAGTAGGAGCACCTTGGGATACTCATGTAGTTCGATCAGCAGACCACGCCCTACGGCTGGAAGAAGAGTCGGGACGCCTAGAAGAAGACGTCTTTAGAGACGTTCTTGCCAAGGTCGAGGGGTGGACCACTAAGGTCCTAGGAGAATGACTCGAACGGTGGGATCGGTGAACTTTTCTATCTTAGGCATCTCGGACAAGAGGTGTAAAAGAAAATGAGCGAACCTCAAGAACTATTCTTTCAACAAATCGCTGTAGGTGAGATGGCTAATTTGGCTTACGTGATCGGGAGCAGAGAAACCCGCGAGGTTGTTTTGGTTGATCCAGCCTGGGCAATTGATGAACTTTTAGAATGCGTTGAAACTAATAAAATGCAAGCGGTTGGAGCACTGGCCACTCATTACCACCAGGACCACGTTGGAGGGGAGATTTTTGGTCAAACCATTGAAGGAGTCGGGAAACTCCTCGAAGAAATATCAATTCCTATCCATGTCCATAAAGAGGAAGCCCAAGGTCTGAAGAAAGTCACTGGGGCATCGGAATCGGATCTTATAAGCCATGAGAGTGGTGACGTCATTTCTCTTGGAGGCGTGAAGATCCGTCTCATTCATACCCCCGGCCACACTCCAGGATCACAATGCTTTCTAGTCGAATGTGGGAATGAGCCAGGACGGCTGGTTTCGGGAGACACTCTCTTCCTCGGGAGTTGCGGGCGAGTAGATCTGCCTGGAAGCGACCCCGAAGCCATGTACGACAGCCTACATAAAAAACTCGCGCGCCTACCCGACAACACGCTTCTATACCCGGGTCACAGGTACTCGCCAGCGGCGTACTCAACAATGGGCGAAGAGAAGGAGCACAATCCCTACCTTAGAGTAACCGAACTCGCCACATTCTTAGAATTTTTGGGGGCTGGTTGAGCTTGAGCCCTTTGCACTAGTGGCTTTTGGCCACAGCTTTAACAACTGACACACTCGGGCTAGTCTCGGGTACTAATCAACATTTCGGAGTGAATTGCCATATGAAGATCTTGGTCTGCCTAAAGCAGGTCCCTCACCAGGACGCACGTTTAGATATAAAATCCGATGGAAGCTGGATTCAAGAAGAGAGCATTAAATTTGAAATTAACAGTTACGACACATACGCTCTCGAAGAGGCATTGCGAATCAAGGACGAAAAAGAAGCTGAGGTAGTGGTCGCCTCGATTGGACCTGATAGAACCACCCAAGCTCTGCGTACTGCGCTTGGAATGGGAGCTGACCGAGCAGTTCATGTAAATGACGAGTCTGTAGAGGGCTCTGACGCTCTTGCTATCGCCAAAATTCTCGCTGCAATTGGTAAAGAAGAATCGCCAGACTTAGTCTTTACGGGCCTTATGGCAGATGACGGCAACTTCGCCTCAGTTGGTCCAATGGTTGCGGAACTTTTGGAAATGCCACACGCTACGGCCGTCATGAGTGCATCTCTAGAAGGCGAAAAACTAATTGCGGAACGTGAACTAGAGGGGGGCGCTCTAGAGGTAGTTGAATTGCAATTACCGTGCCTCTTGGCAGTTCAAACGGGCATTAACCAAGTCCGATATGCGTCGCTAAAGGGCATAATGGCAGCCAAGAAAAAGCCTTTAGATACCAGGTCGGCCGCGGACCTTGGCGTTCAAGAACTTGTCGGTACTGGTGCAGCCAAAATCAAAGTTCAGGAAATCTACGTACCCCCTAAAACACAAGGTGCAGAGATTCTCGAGGGATCTACTACCGATGTGGCTGAGGGACTCGTCGCAAAAATAAAGGAACTCGGACTTTTGTAATAAGACCGGTGCAGATTTGCCTGCAATCCAATACACCTTCCGAACCAGAAAGGAACATCCAATGGGTAACATCCTTATAGTTGCCGAAATGCAGAACGGATCGATTCGAGAGTCGAGTTACGAGCTCGCAAGCTTCGCCCAGAAAATCGCTGATCCCAGCCAAGTGAGAAGTCTCGTCATTGGCGAAAGCGTGACCGAGGAAGCAAACGCATTTTCTACAAAGGGCGGAGGCGAGGTCACCGTTGTCGACAACGCTGCAGTAAGTAATTACTCGGCAGAAGCCTACAGGCAGGCCATACTTGCTGTGATCCAAGAAACCAATGCCAGCACTATCTTATTGTCAAACACACCTTCGGGATGGGATGTCGCTCCGCGTCTCGCCGCAGCATTGGACGCCGCCTTCATTTCAGACTGCTTTGATATCGACCGGATCGATGAAAAACTAGTATTTTTACGGCGCGTTTTTAATGGTAAGTTGGATGCAAGACTTGAGGCTGCCGCCGATATAGTCGTTGCAACCATGCAACCAGGAGCGACTGCTCCATATGAAGGAACGACGAATGGGACCGTTTCAAGCCTTGAGGTTTCTTTCAACGAACAGAAGAGTCGCTTCCTCGAGACGAAAGTGGCCGAATCTAAAGGAGTTGATCTGAGCAAAGCTGAAATTATTGTTTCGGGCGGCCGAGGTGTAGGAGATCCTGAAAAGTTTCCAGAAACAATTCAACCCTTAGCTGATGCTCTAGGAGGGGCTATGGGAGCATCGCGTCCGGTCGTTGATGCAGGGTGGCTCCCTCATGAATATCAAGTTGGGTCTTCAGGTCAAATTGTGACCCCTAAACTATACGTCGCTTGCGGGATCTCGGGAGCAATCCAACACTTGGTCGGCATGAAAGGTTCAAACTTTATTATTGCTATTAATAAAGATGGCGATGCTCCAATTTTCGAAATTGCCGATCTCGGTGTTGTAGGTGATCTCTTTGAAGTTGTGCCTGCGTTAACTGATGCGGTTAAAAGTGCAAAAAGCTAGACGACCCCTCGTTTCTTGCACAGGATAGGCTCCAACAATGGCGATTGACACCTCAAACTTCCGTAATGGATTGAAGATCGAACTCGATGGAGAACCATTCACCATCACATATTTCCAGCACGTTAAGCCAGGAAAGGGAGGAGCTTTCGTTAGGACGAAAGTAAGGAACCTAAAGAACGGTCGAGTCTTAGATCGAACTTTCCGCTCAGGGGAAAAAATCGAAGAAGCCGAAATTGACGACCGAAAAATGCAGTACCTATACAGTGATGGTTCATCCTATATTTTTATGGATTCCGAAAATTTCGACCAGATTCCATTCGACGAGAAACAACTCGGCGAAATATCGCGATTTTTAAAGGAAAACCTTGAAGTCGATGTCATCTTTTGGCGTGGACAGCCTATAAATATTGAATTACCGGCTTTCATTCAAGCTGTAGTGACTCAATGTGACCCAGGAGTAAAAGGCGATACGGCGTCGGGTGCTACAAAACCCGCAACTCTTGAGACGGGTGCAGTGATACAAGTTCCACTTTTCATTAAGGAAGGTGAAACTCTTCGGGTCGACACACGCAGCGGCGAATACGTCGAACGTGTAAATGAGAGTTAATTATCTCAGATAACAAAACAGGAGACTAAGATTGCGAGGTGACCAACTCGCCCGCCAATGGCAACTCATACAAATCTTAGCGAAAAGTCATTCGGGAGCTGGTCTAGAAGACCTTGCAAGTAAGCTCAACTGCGTACGACGAACTGTTTACAGAGATCTCAATGCTCTTATGTTTGCAGGCTTTCCAGTTGTTAGCGAAAAAAGGGACGGGAGAGTTTACTACAAATTTATCGACACTTTTCGACTTGGCGATATTCCCTTTACAGCTGACGAGGTTCTAGCTTTAGTATTCAGTGAGGACCTTCTTCAGTCCTTGAAAGGAACGGTATTTCACGACTCTATCCAATCAGCAATACACAAAATTCGAACAGGGCTCGGGCCAGAGCTTACTGAGTTCATGGAGAACCTAGGTACTGCATTTCATGTTTTTCCCGAACCTCATAAAGATTTTTCCGAAAGCAGCGAAGTTATTCAAATTCTTAATCGCGCACTCCTCGAACGATACAGCGTAGACATGAAATACCACTCCGCCCGTGCTAAAGACTCGAACGATCGTTTCTTTGACCCCTATCGGATTTGGTATAAAAATGGTGGGCTCTATGCAATTGGGCTTGACCATAAATCCGAAGAACTTCGAACATTTGCGATAGACCGAATCATTAAAGCCAAGCAAACGAATATGAAATTCCACGTACTCCCTGACTTTAACTTTGATTCTTACGTGAAATCATCTTTTGGAATTGTTGCTGGTCCAATCGCTAAAGTGAAAATTTGCTTTGAACCCGAGATCGCTTTGACGATTCAAGAAAAGACTTGGCACCCAAGCCAAACTTTTCATCATGGGTCCGATGGTCGACTGATACTAACGATGCGAGTGAGTGAAAGTAAAGAACTACAAAACTGGATATTATCATTTGGAAAAGAAGCGGAAGTTTTAGAACCTATAAGCCTTAGAAATGCAATCTCATCTATTTTTTCAAGTGCCTCTAAAAGATATGATCTTAAAAATTCACAGAAAAAGACTACGGGAAAAAGGACTTGATGGAACTAGAGAAGAACGAACAATTCCTTACCACTCTCATTAACGACCAGACTCAAAATGACACACCTGTAGAAGTGAGCGCGAAAGCGTCTTACGGATCGAAGACTTCAACTGTACCTAGATCGGATAGTTGAGCCCGAATAGCTTTCGCCGGTCCAACTATCGCTATTGCCAAGCTCTCCGGGCGAAGCAGGGATTGAGCTACAGAAGAAACGCGACCTTCGGTTGTTTTCATGACTCGGTCACGAAAAGTATCAAGTGAGTCTGCCGGCAGACTATAAACACTTAAATCGACAAGAGAAGACAGGAGAGCAGAAGAAGTTTCTAATCTCAAAGAAAATCTTCCCGTAGAAAGTGACTTCATAGAAGCCAATTCTTGACCGCGAGGAGGTTCCCGTTTTAGGCGTTCCATTTCAAAAAGAATAAGATCTACTACCCTTCTTACTTCTGAAAAACGAGTAGCAGTAGAAATAACAAATGGACCGGGGTTCCTCCTAAGAGTGAAATAAGAATACACACCGTATGCCAAGCCTTCTCGACCGCGAATCCTAGACATGAGTCGAGAAGAAAAACCGGCTCCACCAAATGAAAGATTCATTAGGCTAGCAGCTAATCTCCTCGGGTCGGTCCGCCCAATACCTTGATGACCAATCCGCACTTGAGCCTGGCTCAGATCGGGTCGGTCAATAATGACTATTTTTAACATTTTTGGTTCTGAAGGAAGAATGGCACCGGTTGAAATTTCTGGAACACTGCCCTCCCAAGAACCAAAAACAATTTCAATTTTCTCACGCAGGACTTTGGGCTCAATATTCCCCGTAGCAAAAAAAATTGCGTTAGAAGGCCTGAAAAACCGATCGTGGAACTCTCGGGCGTTGTCTTCCGTAAAAGTTTTTATTGAATTTGAAACACCAGAGAGGGGAGCGCTATAACGATGGCCATTATAGAGCGTCGACAAGAAGGCACGACTAGCGAGGCTTCCGGGATCATCCTTTTCTCTTTCGAGCAAGGCTAGAAGCTCTTCCCTTGCTCTTCTTGCCTCGTCAGAAGATAATTTTGGTCGCAGAACTAAATCACCTAAAACGTCGATTAGTGTTGGAAAGTCTCTAGCTAAGCCTGTTGTTGAAACAGTGCTGGAATCCCAGCTGGACGAGACTCCAAAGGTTGCTCCTAGAGTTTCTAGTTTTTCGGAAAGTTCTAATGCTCCCAGGTCACCAGCACCCTTCTCAATCAAATCGGCGGTGAAAACAGCTAGCCCTGCCTCCTCGAGTGATTCAGATGCAGCCCCGACCTTGATTGTTACACCCAATTCAACAAATGGGAGCCTATGGTCTTCTAAAAAGATTACCTCTAGACCGTTCTTTAATTCCCAACGGTGGAGACCATTCGCAGGAACGACCGGCCGATCCGGGGGGTCGACTGGCGGCAATTCCCATAGGGGTATTTTTTCAGAAACTGGAGGCGAGACGGTGCCCACAGGTTGCCGATTTGGTGAAGCGCAGGCGAGAAGGAACAAACACATAGCCCCCCATTTTCCCCAAATTACGCTCATTGACTCGGATTCCGTAAGTTCGAAGCTAGATTGGATTTCAATATCTGCGAATGCAAATCTGGTGCGATTACATTTACCGTGCTCGATCGGGTTCTTGCCAGGTAGTCGACAGCCACGCGCCTTACGTCTTCAGCTGTT
>DKAI01000082.1 GCA_002450755.1 Deltaproteobacteria bacterium UBA6930 | reverse complement strand
GAGGAAATCAGACACTCTCCTGCCGCACAAGGTCTGATGGTCGGATCGCCAGAGACTGTTGCTGAAAAAATGGAAGATTTTCGAAATAGTTACGCGTGTACAGACTTTATTATGGCCACGCAACTTCCCGGATTAGACCCCGCTAAAGGGACACAGGCTCTTGAATTGTTTGCAAAAGAAGTGATGCCGAATTTTCGCGACTAAAGGACTCTACTCCTCCGAGTAGCGCGGAAAAAGGGCTGGGCCTTCCAAAAGCTCGGTTCCTTCAGACAGACCACCCCATGCGGTCCACTGTTCTAAATCGCCGGAACCCCGATTTTTTAGAACTTCTGTATAGGAAAGAAGACCCGACCGATACCACACTTCAGTCATTTTTTCTGTAAGGGCCGGCCAAAGATAGAGACTCGCAATCCTGTAGGCCTCCGCACATCTGTATAAAATTTCCTCAACTTGTGAAGAATTACTAGCGTCCTTAGCTAGTTTGAAGGGCTGAGTCTCCTGAATGTAGCTATCGATAGCCTTAATCATTTCAACTCCATGTGAAACGTACCCTACACCCAAACTATCTTGTGGCTTCTTAGATGCGATCCTTTCCAGTTCTGCCCCAAGCCCCTCACCGTCTACTTTCCGATTTAAACGACCTGCGCAGTATCGGCGAGTCATATTCACGATCCGATTCCATGAATTGCCTACTGTATTCGCCAAATCCGAATTATAAACTTCGATAAACCTAGAACGGGAGAAATCACCATCCATCGTGTCCAGGGGACCTTGAGTTGCAAAAAAGAAACGTAAAGCATCCAGACCAAATCTCTCTTTGTACCCGTGGAGTTGTTCAAGATCTATAAAGTTACCCAGCGATTTACTCATTTTCTGCCCCTCGCTGATCCAAAAACTATGGGCATACACTGTATTGGGTACGGAAAGCCACTCATTGCCACGCGCTTTCGATATAGCCATGAGCAACGAGGGCCAAATCACGGCATGAAACCAAAGAATATCTTTCGCAATGAGATGTACTGTTGCTGGCCAATAGTGTCGACGACGATCTAAATCTATCGCCGACGCATAATTTAAAAGTGCATCTATCCATACATAAATCATATGTTTTGGATTTCCGGGAAAGCTTACTCCCCAATCGCCTCCGCCGGTTCGTGAAATCGGGACATCGGCCAAACCCTCTTTAATTCTGCCAATAACTTCGTTCTTTCTTGCCTCCGGCTTCACAAAGTCGGGATTCCTCTCCAAGAGTTCGAGCATGGGCTTTGAGTACTCAGAGAGACGAAAGAAATAGTTTTCTTCAGCTCTGCGCACCAGGGGTTTGCGTGTTACGGGTGAGCAAAACTCGTGCTCTTTAGCGCGGCTCTCAGGAACATACTCCTCCTGGCTCACATCGTACCAACCCTCATATTGACCAAGATAGACATCCCCTGTCGCTTCTAAATCTGAAACCACTTTCTCCACGAATTCAATATGTCTCTGTTCCGATGTTCTTATGAAGTCATCATTGGAGATACCGAAATCTTGAAAAGCTTTTCGAAAAGCTCCCGCGTTTTGATCAGCCCAAGCTCGCGTGGAGAGCCCTCGGTCTGAAGCCGCATCCACAACTTTCGCGGCATGCTCATCTGTCCCGGTAAGGAAAAACACCTCTCTACCAATCATCCTCTGGCGCCTAGCTACGATATCTGCAATGGTCGCAGTGTATATATGGCCAATATGAGGCCGATCATTCACATAGAAAATTGGTGTACTAATGTAGAAACTGTCGTCAGAGTTCATTTTTTTGCCCACAATGCCCGAAGCTTACTAAAGCTCGGGCCCAGTCCCCACCCACAACTATTAAACCCCCGACTTACAGCCTAAGCTCTGATACCTTCTAAGCATGAGAGTAAGACCCCGACGAAATCGTGCTCACCCTACTCTAAGAAAAATGATTAGAGAAAACGAGCTTGCGGCCAGACATCTCGTCCTCCCTCTATTCGTTCAGGAAGGTCAGGCAAACGAAACTCCTATCTCTTCCATGCCTGGCCAATCCAGGCTTTCCTTGGATCTGATCTTGAGACGAGCGGAAGAGGTCGTCGAGGCGGGAATTTCCGGGGTAGCCTTATTTCCCTCAATCCCTGATGACGAGAAAGACACCGTTGCAAGCGCGAGCACCAAACCTGACGGTTTATTACAGAAAACGATCCGCGCTCTAAAATCTAATTTTCCCGAATTACTCCTAATAACTGATGTAGCGCTAGATCCATACTCATCTGACGGCCATGACGGCGTTTTAATCGATGGACGCATCGATAACGACCAAAGCCTTCCAATTTTAGCGGCCATGGCCGTCTCTCAAGCTGAGGCCGGTGCGGACATAGTCGCTCCTTCAGACATGATGGATGGCAGAATTTCAGCTATTCGAGATGCGTTAGATCAAGCGGGCAAAGTCGAAACTGCGATTGGGAGTTATTGCGTTAAGTATGCGTCTTCTTTTTATGGACCTTTTCGAGAAGCACTAGATAGTGCTCCTAGAGGAGGAGACAAAAAAACTTATCAGATGGACCCAGGTAACGCCCGAGAGGCACTTCGGGAACTTAGACTCGATGAAGCAGAAGGTGCCGACTGGGTAATGGTTAAACCGGGACTTCCATATGCAGATATTATCCACTTACTCCGCACCGAAACGGATCTTCCAGTTGCCGCGTACCATGTAAGCGGAGAGTACGCGATGCTCCGAGCAGCAGCTGAAAAAGGGTGGCTCATTTACGAAGATTGTCTCATGGAAAGTCTCCTTACCTTAAAGCGCGCAGGAGCCGACATTATCTTCACTTATGGTGCCCTAGATGCCGCTAATCTTCTCCGTGAAGAGTACTGAGCTCCTGTGACAACTCCTTACACTCTGAAAATCGCGAAGGAAGATCTCAAGTTTTCCGCAGCCCACTTCACTCTCTTCCCAGACGGAAGCGGAGAACTTTTACATGGCCACAACTATTCTGTAAGCATCGCAATCTCCGGTACAGAACTCGACGAAGTTGGCTTGCTCTTGGATATCGCTGCATTGAAAAAGCACGTGAGGAATCTTTGCAAAAGCTATGACGAAAGGACTTTAATTCCTACCGAAAGTCCTTGGTTAAAAGTCGAAGTGACGTCTGAGCAGATTGAGGTCAGATTTGGTAAGAGCCTCTACAGCCTTCCCAGAAAAGATGTGGTCCTACTACCCCTTACCAACCTAACCATGGAACTCCTCGCTAAGCACTTATGGGAGCATACCGCTAGCTCGATGAGCCGTACCTCCTCAAACATTCTGGAGGTCGAAGTACAAGAAACTGCAGGGCAAAGTTGCGCATATCGAAACTCACTCTCACACCAAAGAGACTCGGAGAAATAATCCTTTCTATGCCTCTGAAGTTAAAGAAACACCCAACATTTAAGGGAATTCCAGGCCCGGTCTTATTATGCGTGATGGATGGAGTAGGAATAGGCCGACACGATCAAGCCGATGCGGTTTACATGGCGCGGACTCCGACCCTCGACTGGCTAAAAATGAACTATCCGACCTCTAGGCTTATTGCACACGGCAAAGCCGTGGGAATGCCTAGCAATAGCGACATGGGAAATAGCGAAGTAGGGCATAATGCTCTTGGTGCAGGTCGTATATTCGATCAAGGCGCAAAATTAGTGGAAGGATCACTAGCACGTTCCGAATTGTTTGAAGGAAGTAATGCAACGGTATGGAAAAATCTAGTTTCCAGAATCGCTAAAAGTGGTGAACCGCTACACTTTATTGGTCTCTTATCCGATGGAAATGTTCACAGTCATATAAAGCATCTTTTTTCGATGCTGCATCGATGTACTTTCGAAGGCGTAAAAAAAGTAAGGCTTCATGCGCTTTTGGATGGCCGTGACGTTCCTGCACAAAGCGCGTTGCAGTATCTAGATGAAACGGAAGAGATCCTCGGCAAAATATCTCAATCCAGTGACTTTGACTACCGGATTGCCTCGGGCGGTGGCCGAATGAACGTAACAATGGATCGATATGGTGCCGACTGGGATGTCGTGGAGAGAGGTTGGGCAACCCATGTTCACGGACTTAGTAAGCCCTTCCGAAGCGCACGCGACGCGGTTCTCTATTTTCGCGAAGAAAATCCAAGCTTGGGCGACCAGTTTTTACCACCGTTCGTCGTTGTCGATGACAGAGGAAAACCAGTAGGACCAATTCTCAATGGAGCTTCGGTGATCTGTTTTAACTTTCGTGGTGATCGCGCGATTGGAATCAGCAGAGCTTTCGAGGAAGACGATTTTGATTGCTTTGAAAGAGGTGAAATTCCGAACGTTGCCTACGCAGGTATGATGGAATACGATGGAGACCGAAAAATTCCGAGAAACTTTCTTGTTTCAGCTCCTGAAATCAAGGAGACCTTGGGAGAACTACTAGCATCTGAAGGACAGGAACAACTTGCCATAAGTGAAACTCAAAAATTTGGTCATGTAACTTACTTTTGGAATGGAAATCGAAGCGGAAAGTTCGACGAAAAGCTAGAGACTTATATAGAAATTCCGAGTGATAGAGTTCCTTTCGAGCAAAGACCTTGGATGAAGTCTGCAGAAATTACCGATCGATTAATTGATGAGCTCCAATATGGGGCGTTTAAACATGCAAGAGTCAACTACGCCAACGGCGATATGGTAGGCCATACAGGAAATTGCGAGGCCACCATTCTTTCCATTGAAAGCATCGACCTCCAGCTTTCACGCTTGATCCCAGTAATAGATCAGTTACAAGGAGCTCTGATCGTTACAGCAGATCACGGAAACGCTGACGAAATGTTAGAGATCGATGAAGGCACTGGTCGAATAAAACTCGACAAACGAGGTGACCCAACCAGCAGGACTAGCCATAGTTTGAATCCGGTACCTCTCCATGTGTACACTCCAGGTCTGAAAATCGGTCTCCCTTCCAACAATCCTCTTGGCCTGGACTCCATTGCAGGTTGCATTCTACATCTTTTGGGCTTCGACAATCCAGATGAGTACCGTCCGTCCCCACTGAAACTTCTTTAGAACGAGTATTTGGAAATAAAAGTTCTCATCAGTTTTGATGTATAATTGGGAGTTCCGATACTTCATTCTTAGAAATCCGAGAGAGGAGCATTACTTTGACCGCCGTCCACTTAGTCGCTGGATTCCTTGGAGCTGGAAAAACTACGGCGATAGGAAATTGGCTTAATGAACGAAAAAGCGAGCAGGTAGCACTAATCGTAAACGATTTCGGTGAAGCTGGTTTCGATGACATTAGCCTAAGCGAAGAAGACCCCTTCGAGATAAAAAACATTCCAGGCGGCTGTATATGCTGCACGGCGCCGGAAGGATTTGCAGATGCACTTACCGCCGTACTCGGTCAAAACCCAGACAGAATCATTATTGAACCTACTGGCCTTGCCCGTCCTCAAGACCTCGTAGACGTTATCCTCCGACCCCCATTAAATGCCAAAATCGAACTTGCGCCGATCGTCGTTCTTGTTGACCCAACCCAACTGAGTTCTGCCTCTAAAGAGTCCGAACAACTAATCAAAGAGCAAGCAGAGGCGGCTGATTTTTTAGTAGCAAATCGTATCGACCTAGCGGAGCAAGAAGATCTTGAAGAATTTGATCGATGGGCCAAGTCTCTCTGGCCTGGCCCAATAAAGACGTATCGCACGAGTTTCGGAAGGCTTCCTGAAGAAACGCTTGAATGGCCAGAGAATGAGGGACTCCGAGCTCCAAGCGGGACAACTAAAACTCACTCACACCATTCCACTGAAGGATTTGTTGCTCGCTCTTGGAAGTGGTCACAAAATGAGATCTTCTCATATTCGCGCTTACAAGAAATTATCGCGAAATCCGTGAGTGACAAAAAAGGTGGGACCTTAGTCCGTTTCAAAGGGATATTTCGAACTCAGGAGGGAACATCTTTCCTCGAAATGTCTGGTGGTACTCTTCACGATAGAGTCACTTCTTACCGGAGGGATAGCCGTGCCGATGCGATTTTTGAAGGGCCGGAACAGTCTAAGAAGCTAGATTCAATGGAAGAAGGTCTAAAAGCCGCT
>DKAI01000086.1 GCA_002450755.1 Deltaproteobacteria bacterium UBA6930 | reverse complement strand
GCATGTGCTGCCACTGGATGGGTTTACATGGTAATGGCAGCACACCACTGGTGCTTGGGAACTTTTCCAGAAGAAGCTCAAGATGAAGTGTTCGGTTCCGATCGTGATGGGCTCGTTGCGGGCACCCTCTCCTGGCAGGGAGATGCACAACCAGTCAAAGGAGGCTTTAGGGTTAATGGTCGATGGCAATTTGCATCAGGTGTAGACCATTCGGAATGGGTCATGCTGGGCTGCTCCGAACGGGGGTCGCACAAACCACTCGTTCACGTGGTCATCCCTCCGAACGAACTTGAGATAGACGACACGTGGTTTACGATGGGGCTTGAGGGGTCGGGAAGCAAAGATGTCGTGGCTCACGATGTCTTTGTACCTGCCCATAGGACAATCGAGACTCGGCACATGTTCGGTGGGACTAGTCCTCATGCCCAAAATCATCGTAGCAATCTCTACAAACTTTCGGCTGAAGCCATGTTATGTATGTCCGTATCAAACGGAATTCTCGGATCAGCTCAGTACGGTTTAGAAAGCTTTATCGATCGTACAAAGAATAGGAAGACAATTTTGACCGGTAGCCCTAAATCTAAGCACCCGCCGACTCAAATCCGTACTGCAGAAGCTGCGAGCGAAATCAATATGGCAGACTCAATACAACAGGAAGTGTTTGACGCTTTCGAAAAACTAATGGAGAGCGGTCAACGGTTCAGTGTAGAAGACCGCGTTTGGGCCAAGTGGCAAGTCTCATATGCCGCAGAATTATGTAGACGAGCGATAAATCGCTTATGGGGAGGGGCGGGTGCTCACGCTATTTACTCGCCAAACGCACTCCAGCGCGCATTTAGAAATATTAACGTCGGAGCCCAGCACGCTAGCCTCGATTTCGACAGCAGTGCCGAGGCTTATGGTAATCTGATCCTGAAAGCCGATGAATAAAACTAAGTTGGACGAGCCAAACTTCATCTTTTGAGCGATTATTTGTTCCATGAACACTTTGGACCCGAAACCCTACTGCGAAGCTCCCATCAGGTATCTGGGTAAGCAGTGGAAAGGGAGTGCCGAGTCCGCCAGGATCGGAGATCGGGGCTCGCGACGAAAAAATACAGAACGCCATACTGTTCCGATAATCGACTGCCGAGATGTGCAAAGGAAAAAGCCATTCGATCTTGATCGAGAAGGATTCCTTCTCGCGAAGATGTCACCAGCTGCCTCAGACCTTCGGGATAGTGAAAAAGTTGAAACGCTGTACTACGCACAGATAAAAGCCCTACTTCGAGAATTAACCGGGGCAGATCATGTCTTTCCGTACCAGCATCAGATACGAACCGAAGATTCTTCAGATTTTAATAACGCTTATGCCCGTTTTATTCACAGTGATTACGGGATGGAAAATCGAAATAAAACGGCAACCACAGCTCTCGCAGAATGGGGTGTTGAGTTAGCCCAGAACAAGAAATGGGATTTTGCTTGGTACAACCTTTGGCAACCTATTGATTGGGAGGTCCAGCAAAATCCTCTTGCTATAATTGATTTTACTACCTTAGAAAGAGAAGACCTCATAGGGTACTACTACACGGGCGATGCAGGCGGGCGTGGAGGCCTCTTTCGCTCTACAATGCCCGTTTTTAATCCCGGCCACCGAGTGTGCTTCTTTTCACGAATGCAAACCGACGAAATACTGGTTTTTAAACAATTGGAAACGCGTAAGGGACGAGCCCTTTCATGTCCACACACGTCGTTTGATGATCCGAACGCCCCCTCGGATGCACTTCCAAGACGTAGCATTGAAACACGAACGATGTGCGCCTTCGCGACCGAAGTTTGAAAAGAAAACTAATACTCGCGACTATTCTCTTTGCAGGCTTATCTTATTCAACCCTGTCTGAGTCTTCCCCGTATTACTGTGACTCGGAAAACGGAGGACTAGCCGTTCCAGAGGGATTTTGTGCACGAGTATTCTCAAAATCTACTGGACCCGTTCGCAGCCTAGCAATTGCCTCAAATGGGGACGTTTTTGCAACCATCCGATCTGGAGTAATTAGAGATGGTGGGGTCGTGAGTTTGCGAGACAATGACGGCGACATGCGCGCCGACGAGGTTCAGCGGTTTGGTTCTGGTAGCGGACATGGAATTGCTCTAAGCGAACAATTCCTTTACTTTGCCTCTCACAAATCAATCGTCCGCTGGCCTTGGAAAGTAGGTCAACTTGTTCCCTCGGACCCTCCAGAAACAGTAGTAGGAGGCTTTCCAAAGCAAAGGAGTCACAAAGAAAAGGCTCTGGCTCTAGCACCCTCAGGAAAGCTTTACGTTTCAGTTGGAGCTCCCTCAAATGCATGTCAAATTCGTTCGCGGTCTCGCGGCTCCCCAGGCATAGATCCGTGTCCCCAACTAGAACTCCATGCTGGAATTTGGCTATACGACGCATTCGCTACCGATCAAGTTCACCGCGAACAGTCGCGAGTCGCGACAGGCTTGAGACATACTCTAGCAATGGCAATCGAACCAGAGACCTCTGATCTCTGGGGAGCAGTCAATGGACGTGACCAACTCGGTTCACTCTGGGGCTATTCCGCACAGCTGAACGCACGACTTCCAGCGGAGGAACTAGTTCGGATTTTACCGTCATCGGACTTCGGGTGGCCCTATTGTTACTACGATGGACATGAGAAAGAAAAAGTGCTCTCTCCTGAATACGGTGGCGATGGTTCAGTCACAGGACGATGCGATCAAACCAAAGATCCTGAATTTGCCTTTCCTGCGCACTGGGCACCCATGGGCATGACCTTTTACAACGGCTCGTCGTTTCCAAAGCGCTATCACGGCGGTCTTTTTGTAGCTTTTCACGGCTCGTGGAATCGATCTCCGTTACCTCAGGAGGGTTACCAAATCGCTTTTGTTCCCTTTAGTGCAGGCGGGATTAAGGGAAACTTCGAAACTTTCGCTATTGGTCAAAAAGATTTTCGAAAGTTTCGAATGACAGGAGTTGCAGTCGCGCCAGACGGCGCACTCTTCGTTGCAGACGATTCTACTGGAACAATATGGCGAATACAACGAAACGAAACGACAGTTAAAAAACGAGGTAAAAATGGCTAAAATTGAATTCGGCATCTCCTTACGACAATCCGATAATGTCGTCGAAGAAGCGAGAGAAGCAGAGACACAGGGCTACGACTTTCTAACCGCTGGCGAGCATATGTTTTTCCACGGCCCCACCACAAACGGTCTAATAACGCTTGCTGGTGCTGCGGCTGCAACCACTCGGATTCGTTTAATGACCAGCATCACTCTTATTCCGCTCTATCCTGCAGCAGTTCTGGCAAAACAAATTGCCACTCTGGACAGGTTATCAGGCGGAAGGTTCAACTTGGGTGTTGGCGTGGGCGGCGAGTATCCAAAAGAGTTCGAGGCGTGTGGAGTCCCGGTTAATCAAAGAGGACCGCGCACGGATGAATCCTTAGACGTAATGATTCGATTATGGACTGAAGATAATGTCACGTACGACGGCCGGTTTAACAAGCTTTCGGGCGTCACACTTATCCCGAAACCCATCCAAAAACCACCGCCAATCTGGGTGTCTGGTCGGAGCGATGGGGCTATGAAACGGACTGCCCGTTTCGCACAAGGATGGATACCATACATGTATACGCCAGAAATGCTCCAAAAAAGCATCGACAAGATTACAGGATATAGCGAGAGTAGAGACTCCCCCGTTAATCCTGGAATTTATTTATTTTTTGCCGTTCACGAAGATCCCAAACGAGCTCTAAAGATGTGCTCAGAAAAATTGTCCACACAATACAATCAAGACTTTTCCAATTTGGTAGGAAAATACGCACTAAGTGGAACACCCGATCAATGCATCGCCCGGCTTAACGAATATGTCGAATCGGGCGCTAAAACTGTAATTCTTAGTTCAGCATGTCCTCCAGACTACATGGAGGAAAACCAGAGGCTCTTAGCCAAAACGGTTCTCCCGGCGTTCACTAACTAGGAATACAACTTATGTGCTTGTAAATGACCTTCGATCAACGGAACAGAAAGCTGTTGCCCAACAAATCAATGATTTGCGATAAACATCAAAGACTACTACTGATCGCAATTTCATCAGTCTTCTTTTTTGCTTTTGGGTGTTCGAAAGGCTCCAGCAATCTGAATGAAATCGAGCAGAGAATCTTAATGACTCTCTCGTTACAATCGCTGCAGAACACACCGGAGTCTTTTTCGAACTCTTACGCAAATCGAGAAGATTCGGCTTCTTTCGGACATTTACTTTTCTTTGACACGGCATTGTCTTCAACTGGTTCAATCTCTTGCTCAAGTTGTCATGATCGAAATTTGTTTTTTTCAGATGGTCTAAAGCAATCAAGGGGAATAGGTCTACTCAAACGCAATGCTCCTACTTTGATCGGCTCTGCATATTTACCTTGGCTATTCTGGGATGGACGCCGCGATAGTTTATGGGCTCAAGCTCTTTCTCCAATTGAGGCAAAGAACGAAATGGGGTTAAGCCGTGTCGAATTACTTAAAGTTATAAACGATGATGAAACGTATAGAAAGTTGTACAATCGAATATTCGGAAAACTGCCATCGCTAGAGGGCATCCCCGAAAAGGCCAGCCCTATAGGGGATCTAAAAAACCAACGAGCTTGGGAAACGATCTCTCCAATTCGCCAAAAGCAAATCAGTGCAGCTTTCGCAAATATTGGAAAGAGCTTGGAGGCATATCAAAGAAAACTTCTGCCTGGTGAAGGCCGTTTTGATCTGGCGATGCGATTGATTAATGAAGGACAGTCGAATCGGGGAAGGCAATTATTAAAGAGCGATGAATGGGAAGGTGCGAAATTATTTGTTAATCCGGGTAAAACCTTATGTCTGCGATGTCATAATGGACCCCTTCTCACCAACCAAAGTTTTCATCGTAT
>DKAI01000193.1 GCA_002450755.1 Deltaproteobacteria bacterium UBA6930 | reverse complement strand
GAGCTGTAATTAATATATCTCCGCCAGAAAAGTTGAGTCGATATGAAAAAGGTGCGTGAACTGTTGAGGCTTCGAATCCAAGTGGGTCGATCGAGGCCTAGCATTACGACGGACCGCTTTACCGTATCAAAATTATCACCGTTGGAGTCGACGCTTAGAGGAGCGCCGTCAGAGATACTTACGGGTACTCCCGTCGTTAGGGTCGCCTCTAGGCGAATCACTGCCATCGTGTAAACTTCTTCCGAGTAGTTGGCTGTTAGGCCAAACACGTGGGAACGCGGATTGACCATGTCCACCGTTGAGTAAGCCCAGTTGAGTCCGTCATTAGTAAAGCTTCTAGTTTTATATCCGGAGTCGCCCGAGTATCCATAGAAGTAATTCAAACTAAAATCGAGATCTCCCCAAAGAGCTTTAAACCGAGCCCCGCCTTGACCGTGATTAAGTTTTCTTCTGGGTCCTCGGTCTCGAATATTCACGTCAAGGTTGTACAAAGTCCCGTCGATCTCAACGCTATTCGCGACTTTATTCAATCCCGCCCCAGTAAATCCCCAAGGTCGATTCGGATCCCCTTCTGTTTTGTTCCTCCTGAAATCAGCGGGAATCCAAACCAGTTCTAAAAATGATTCTTCAAATGGACCGATTTTTCCTATGTCGTAGATGCCTCGAGCCATCCAAAGAGGTATGCGGATGTCTTCCCAGGATTCTCTTGCCCAATGCCAACCAACATCTAAGGGATTAATTACATCGAGAGCCCGAAAGTTGTCCGTCTCTCCCCACACCACCTGTTGTCGTCCAAGGCGCAGGGTAAAGGGAGGAAGAACCAAGTCCACAAATGCTTCTCTTAAGGTGAATTCCGGATTTCGAGGTTCGTCGAAACTGTCTCTAGTGTCGTAGACCGAATCGTAGACCGCACGCCCGATAAACGTGAAAGTTGCTTCTTCGATTGGTCCTGTTGAAAATTTCTTGAATGCTTTGCCATTTTTTAGGAAATAATATTTCCCTTCAAGTTGGGCCGTGTTCCGTTGCATGATGAACTCGGTGTCCCGAAATCGAGGAGTACGCAACATATTTTGAATTTTGAAGAATCCCTCTAACTCGAAATCGTCGGTAACGTTAATTACAGCTTCCGTTTTCATCGGCAAAACTACGATGAAGATAATTGCTGCGAGCAAATTTTTTATCAATGGTTAGCTCCTCTAGCGACGTCCGCTGACCATATTACGCAAGGAAAAAAATTGTCGTGCTCGAGCCGAAGTGAACTCGCGTTTATTAGTGAAGCAGTGGCTAATAGTCGCGTGTGGCTTCTTCGCGTTTATGTCCGTCTCTCCAACATGGAGAAAGACTTGGTGGCCGACGCTTCTTCCATAGTCTTGTTTTATGTAGGGGGCTTGCTGCGGTTCTTCTGTTCCGTAGCTCTCCGAGTATTTGAGGAAGTGTTGGTTCATGCGGAGCATTTGGCCGTCTTTTCTATCGAAGCCGAACATCCAATGAGTCCAATAAGTCTCGGCATCGATAAAGATGATCCGCTGACTGTACGGGTGGTTTTCTGCTTTTGGAGTGGTCATGACCACGTGTGAGTTTCTTAGCTCCCAACGGGTCTTGTGCGGGACCCAAAGGTGAGGTCCACCAATTTCCGGATTGTCAGGTACATTTATTGTGGCAAAGACAGGTCTCGTTCCCAAGTAAGTCCAATCGTTTTCATAAACCTTTCCACCAAAACCCATCATGTCTTCTCGGATGAAGTCCATCCCCATCATTTCACTGGTTCGTTCAGAAGCGAGCGTTCTTCGTGGCTTACGTTGTGCAGGCATGTATAACCACCCTGAATCTTCCTTGTAGTGATCGACATAGCTGATGGACATGTCCTTTGCGCCAGCCATATCTCTAGGTGATCTGAACTCCATGATCTGCTTGCGCTTAACTTCTTCGTATCCGGGTACAAGACTTGTTTCCCCGCGCGCATATTGTGCATTCACCGCTGTGAATTCGTATTGCCTATCGAGGTGGCCGTGTTCGCCTCGCAGCCACGCGACCATCGGCATGTCATAGTCGTCGGAACCGGGGCGCCAGAGCATATTCCAGACGACTTTTTGGCCGGCGAACGGATCGTCTTTCTTTATTTCTTCGAAAGGAAATGCGCCCCCTTTAAATCCGACAAGGACACCGTTTTGATCCAAGGTGTAGTCTCGAGAGGTATTTTGGCCCCATCCGGTGGGAGTCGGATAGTTTCCTGGCTCCGCAATCTCCATTTCCATCCCATCGAAGATGTAGTACTCCCAGGCTGATGGTGGAATGAATTTTTCAAGGATCGTCCGGTCTTTTTCGGTTAGGCGAGTACCTGATGGAATGACTTCGTCGGCCTGAAAGTTCGAAATCCAGTCGCGCATCTTCGTGTAGCTTTGATCGTCGTTGGCAAAAGCGTACGACGATGGGATGAAAAGAGAGGCCACTAGCCCGCAGATAATCGCTATGCCTAGCTTACGGGGTCGGGGAGTTATTTTATATGTACTCTGATCTTTTCTCATTGGGTCACCCTTGGTTTGAAAAAGTGCTGTATACCGAAAATTAGTTTAAGGTCGCTTGGTCTCCGACTTAAGGTTTCTCCCATCGGAAAATTCTTGTCGGCGGAACATTAAGCAGCTCGGTGCTCGCTTTGGGTTTTCCAAAGACGCTCCTTCCTAGAACGGCCACTCGGTCCCGTACCTGATATGCAACGAATCTACCACTGGGGGC
>DKAI01000150.1:2849-7138 GCA_002450755.1 Deltaproteobacteria bacterium UBA6930 | reverse complement strand
ACTATATGGGCGAGAGGATCTGTGTCTAACGGCGGAAAATCAATACTCTCCAATTTTCTATTGAGATTGCGTAAGACACCATTAATAAATCCAGTTGCTCTCTGGGCTCCTAGAACTTTTGCACAGTTGACTGTTTTGTCTACCGCCTGTGATGCTGGAATCTTTGTCATTACCGCCAATTGGTATGCTCCAATTCGGAGGATAGATCGAACAACAGATTCAACCTCTGAAAGCTTACGGTCCAGGACCTGGGCAAGTAGGAAATCAAGGCGTCCCCTCCACCGGAGAGTGCCGTAAAGAAGTTCAGTTGCTAAGGCTCGATCAGATGGAGCAAGGGTACTCCTAGCTAAAGCAGCCGAAAGAGATAGATCCGAAAAAGCGCCCGAGCTCTCTACTCGATCTAGAACTCGAATAGCGAGCAGTCGTGCTTGGGTCGGGCGCGTGTTCTGTCGTCTTTGTACCGATACTGGTCGCTTATTCGGTTGTCTTTTGTAAGGCGGCTTTAGCTCATTCACTGTTTCCTCTATGAAATCGAGACTTATTTTTGGTGTTTAATATCGATCAAATTAGATTTGAGTCTAGCAGCACCACCAATTGGTCCGAAGGAGCCGTTCTCTGGAAGGCGAGCGCCTCTTAAAAAATCTTTTGTGCGAAGTACCTTTCCACCTGGACGCTGCAACTCGAGAGGAAGGAGGTATCCTGATGACGTGGCTATTCGAAGCGGGGCGTCGGCGTTATTTTTTTCGACCCAATACCTTCCGGCCGTTCTATCAGAGTCCCCCTCCAAGATCTTCGCTTTTAGAATCCGGACCAATCCAGTGGGGCAGGAAGCGAAGGCTCCGGGCTTCGGTGCCATCGCTCTTATGCGTCGAGATAGAGAATCTGCAGTTTCTGAAAAGTCGAGTTCAGAATCGAGGCTGGTGATTTTAGAAGCAAACGTTGCTCTCGAATGATCCTGTGGTTCAAATTCAGCGCCTGCCTCGATCTCTGTTAAGGCGCGACTAACTGCGTCAGAGGCCACACCGGCGAGACGTCGAGTTAACTCTCCAGCGTTTTCTTCACTGAGAATCCTAATTTTGTCTTTCAAAAGAATTGGACCTGCATCCATTTCCTTATCCACCCTCATGATTGAAATTCCGGTTTCCAGATCGCCGTCTAGAATTGCTTTCGTGATGGGTGACGCCCCTCTTAGTTTAGGAAGAAGGCTGGCATGTGCATTGATCAAGTAGCCAAGGCTTGGAAGCTCGCGGATTTTTCGAGGTATGAACTGACCGTAAGCAACTACGATTCCAATGTCTGCCTCCTGTTTGGCAAGCGCAAGTTGGACTTCCTTGCTTCCTACTTTCTCTGGTCGCCAAAGAGGAACGTCTTTTTCTAACGCAAGTTGGGCTACTGGGGATGGCTGGCTTAGGCGTCCTCTCCCTTGTTTCCTATTAGGTTGGCTCACTACCCCGCAAACAGTGTGAGGTCCTTCTATTAATCTTTGCAAAGTTGGTACGGCGAAGGCGGGCGTACCGAAATACAGTATGCGCAAATCGTTACCCCGTTAAACACGACCGAAAAAGACGGTCGTGTTTTAGTTAACTGACGCTCTCGTTTCGTAAAGATTTCTTTCTCTTTTTGATGTATAAGCTGCGACGGAGTCGACTTATACGGTCAATAAATAATATTCCATCCAAGTGGTCTATTTCGTGTTGGAAGCAAACTGAGCGCAGACCAGTAGCCTGCTCTTGTAGTTCCTTCCCATCTAGATCCAGACCTCGAACCGTGATCGTTTCTGAGCGTTCAACGTCGGCTGTAAAGTCGGGTACTGAGAGACAGCCCTCAGTCCATATGATGGTCCCAGACCGTTCTATAATTTCGGGGTTTACAAGAGCTAGAGGTGCTTTTCCCTTGCCTTCCTCAGTCCATTCAGTGTCGAGCACTATAAGTCGGAGCGGCTCGCCGATTTGTGGAGCCGCAAGGCCTATTCCAGGTTCGTCATACATTACATCGATCATGTCTCGAGCGAGTTCTCTCACCTTCGCGTCAATGTCATTGATCGTTTTTGAAATTCCCTTTAGACGCTTATCGGGGAATCGAAGTACTTCTCTGAGTGCCATTCGCTCAAGATAGCAGTCAACAGCAATCTAGAGCATATCAATAGGATTAAATTCGTAAGTTATCCGAGTTGTCTTCGGAATTTGTGCGTCGGCTATTTTAATGGCTTGAACTAACGCGAGGAGGTCCTGGTGATCTGGGGCTTTAATGAGGATTCGCATCCGATGTTTCCCTCGAAGGCGTGCAATTGGGGCTGGGGCGGGACCTAGAACAGCAATTTCATGGCTTGCATTTTGTCTGCATAGGCGGGCGACATGTTCTGCGGCCTTTTCCACTTCTTTAAGATTTGAAGAAGAAAATCCTATTTGGGTTAGTACGCAGAAGGGGGGATAGAGGAGTTCTTTACGGGCAACTATTTCTTGTTGGTAGAAGGTCTCATAGTCGTGCGAAAGTGCGGGCTTCATGGCGTAGTGTTCCGGATTATAGGTTTGAATCAGGACCTGCCCAGGTTCCTTACCTCTTCCCGCACGACCAGCGACCTGCGTTAAGAGTTGAAAGCATCTTTCCGCAGCACGAAAATCAGGGAAGTGTAGAGCATGGTCAGCGTGTATAACTCCGACTAGCCTGACCCCGGGGAAGTCATGACCTTTGGCGACCATTTGGGTCCCAATCAAAACATCAAGACGATGTTCGCCGAGATTGTCTAAAATTGTTTGAGTCACTCCCTTACGTGCTGCCGTGTCCCGGTCTAGCCTTCCTATTCGAGCCTTCGGGAATTGTCCTCTCACCGCTTCTTCTACACGTTCTGTTCCAGTCCCAAGTAGTGACCCTTGTCCTCCACCACAACCTCGGCAAATTTCAGGAGGGGTCGTTTTATAGTCACAGTAGTGGCAGCGTAAAGAGTGATTAGTAGAGTGGTAAACCAAAGAGATGTCACAGTTTTGACAGCGTTCAATATGCCCGCACAAGAAGCAAGATATCTGGGTTGCAAAGCCCCGTCGATTCAAAAATAAAATCGCCTGCCCACCTTCATCGAGTACCGATCTTAAGGCCTTTAATAGAGGCGGAGAAAGGATCAGTTTCTCCCCCCGAGGCGCAGAAGCCTGCTCTTTTGTTAAATCGATAAAGCGGACCGACGGCATGGGGCGTTTTCCAATGCGGAAAGGCAGCTTTAATCGAGTAATTTTTCCACCTTCTGCCGAGTACCTTGTTTCGAGTGCAGGAGTAGCCGACCCTAGAATGATCGGACAATCGTCGGCTCTCGCTCGTGACGAAGCGATGTCATGGGCATAGTATCGGAAGCCTTCACTATTCTTGTATGCAGGATCATGCTCTTCATCAATTACAATTACTCCGAGGTCATCTAGTGGGGCGAATAGTGCCGAGCGGGCCCCTACTGCAATGGGCACTTCTCCCGATTTGAGCTTTTCCCACTGCTCGAAGCGCTCATTTTCCGAAAGGCCGCTATGTAGGACGGCCACTAGATCTCCAAATCGCGCGCGTAGCCTGTGTACAATCTGATGGGTGAGCGTAATCTCCGGTACGAGGACTAGTGCACTGCGTTTGTCTTTGAGAGCAGTAGCAATGGCTCTTAGATAGACCTCCGTTTTTCCGCTTCCTGTGACGCCTTGTAGTAGGAAAGTTTCGCTTCGTTTCTTTTTTACAGCTCTCGTAAGGATTCCCACCGCTTCTTCCTGTTCCTTCGAGAGTTTCGGAAGCCGGTCGCGTGAAGGAGCGTCGCCTAGAGTTTTCCGTTCAAACTTTCTTTTTTCGACAGATACGAGCCCACGCCGTAGGAGTTCCCTAAGTGCTCTAGAATCCGAAGAATGAGACCGTACTTTGCTAGCCAGGACGGGTCCCGATTCTCTCAATTTTTCAAATAATTTTGCTTGCCGAGGGGAGCGGGCTAACTGGGCTTTTGTTTCCTTTGGGTTCAGGTTTTCTTCTATTTTTACCCAATCTTCCATCCGTGTTCCGGCTCGAGACTTCGTCGTTATATCGACCCGTTTGATAAGCCTCTCCCTAGTAGCTAATTCAATTGTACTCACCGAGAATCTTCGTTTTAAGACAGCGCTTCTGAGAGGTCCTCTACTCAACGCGTTTAGTAGGTCTTTAAGTTGCCCTGTAGCGACAGAATTAGCTATTGCCGTTTGACCTCGGCTTGAAAGTTTTAACCCCGCCGTAATTCGCGGGGTACTTCCAGTAGGCAAAGCCGACTCGATGGCGATTCCGGGGGGGCAGTCTATGTG
>DKAI01000150.1:0-2482 GCA_002450755.1 Deltaproteobacteria bacterium UBA6930 | reverse complement strand
GGTCAATGATCTCTAAAAGCGGTCGAAGTTCCTTAGGATCAGTTACAGTGTTTCCGACTACGACTCCAACTAGTTGTCGACGGCCAACTAGTACCTTGACCCTAAATCCGGTGAGATTTTCTAATTCCAAGTGCGACGGAACAGCGTAATCTAGGAGGGTTTTCACTGGTACAGGTACAGCTACTCTCACCGAAGTAGAAGCTTTAGTAGGAAAAAGGTCAATCGACATGGCGACAGTGTACCGAGGTAGAGGCCCGACTTCTCGAGTCTTAGTAAAAGAGAGTAGTAAAGGCCACCAGAGAACCATGAGCGTCTCAAAGACGTTGGCCTCTGTCTACACCCCAGGTGAATCGAGTACGGGGGTAGTTTGGGAGGCTATGTCGCTTGGAGTGCTTCTATTAGGGAAAAAGCAACCTAAGGTATTAGTCTTGGGGCTGGCCGGGGCGAGCGTGGTCAGGGGAGTGCTGGCGCTTAATCCTCGTTCGGAGTTCGTTGGCGTTGAAATCGATGCAGAAGTCGTCGCCACGTCTCTTGAATGGTTTGATTTAGCAATGTTACCGGTCAAAATCGAAATTTCAGATGCTGCTAATTTTATTGAGTCTTCAAGAAGAAAGTTCGATCTTATTATCGAAGATATCTTTGTTGGAACGGGGCGTAACCTGTCTAAGCCTGACTGGCTTCCGAGTCCAGGACTGGAAAAGATTAATCGATTGCTTCGTAACGGAGGGTTATTGGTATCGAATTCGCTGGACGATAGCCGAGCTAATGCCGCAGAGTTCCGGCGTCAATTTAAGTCTAGGGTTCTTATCGATATCGAGGGTTGGGACAACAAAATTCTGATAGGGTCGGATGTCAAAATTTCAGGGAGATCACTTAGGAGGGCGGTCGCTTCTTCTAGTGTACGGCCGTCCGTTCTCAAGAAGCTTATGTTTAAAAGTTTTTGATGAATTCAGATTGCCACAACGCCTACTCGATGTCTCGACGATAGTCGAAGGATCTTCCTACGGTCACTCGATCGGCGTACTCGAGATCTCCTCCAAGGGGCATTCCAGATGCTATACGAGTCAATCTAACCCCTGTCGACCGAAGACGATCCGCCAAAAAATGTGCCGTAGCGTCGCCTTCCGCGGTAGGATTTGTTGCAATCACCACTTCCTCGGCGCCTTTGTCGCGGACCCTGGCCTCCAATTCTGCAATTCTTAAATCTTCTGGGCCGATACCATCTATGGGGGCAAGAGTTCCACCCAAAACATGGTAGAGACCTCGAAACGATCCACTTGCTTCGACTGCGGCTCTGTCTGCTGGTTCCTCGACGACACATATCTGTTTTGGATTTCGGCTTTTGTCTTGACACAAACGGCACGGAGAGGATTCGCTCATGTCGAAGCAAATTTCGCAGAATACGACGTCTCTTTTTACCCGCGAGATGGCACTTGCCAGTTCGTCCGCAAAACCCTGGGGCGCCGCAAGAAGATAAAATGCTAAGCGGGTCGCTGACTTTTCCCCGATCCCTGGAAGGCGTCGGAGGTTTTCGATCAGGCGCTCAATAGGTGCAGGAACCACCACCTCTTAGGAGCCACCGAGAACGTTAAGAAGTGACCCCATGCTTCCACTACTTTTTTGGATCTCTTCTTGAACCATCCTTTGTGCATTCACTAATCCTGCATTTACGGCAGCGGTTACTAGGTCTTGCAGCATTGCCAGATCTTTTGACTCTGCTAATGCCTCCTCGATTTGTATTTCTTCTACCTTCAATGCGCCTGTGACGATAGCTGTCACCATTCCTCCCCCAGCACTTCCTTCTACGCGTCTAGAGGCAAGTTGCTCTTGAAGCTTTGCCATATCGTTTTGCATTGTCTGGGCCTGGGATAGAAGTTTTTGAATGTCAGGTGTTTCCAAGAGCTTCTCCTGTAATTAATGGTCTTCGAATGGAAGATCTGAAAGAGTTTGTCGATTGTCACTTAAGGGTCGTATCTCAACAATCTCGGCCTCCAAAATGTTTAAGGCAGAATTGATCGCTTCGTGGCGAAGGGCGGCCTTTCGGGTTTCTCTGTTCTGCACGTTTTGAATTTCCGGGTCATCTGTCTCGGTCGCAGCTTTCATAGGTGAAACGTCGATATCTATCTCCGTCCTTCGAGAAAAAAATTGCTCGCATACGGCCTCTAGATCAGCCTTTCTGGCACAAATTCTCTGCGAAGCTATCCCCCCTGGAAGTGAGATGCGGAGACGGCCGTTCTTCTTTTCAAGGAGAGTTCCTCCTTCGAGACCTGCAAAAAGCCCACGGTTTCGTTCTTCGGCGAACGCCCTCAATCTGTCAAAGACTGTACCTAGATTGTTTGCATCCGCAGTTTCAGGTGCACTCGACCTCTCTAGGGTCATAGGCTTGGTCGAGATGGTCTTTAAGTCAGGGGTCGTTTCGATTTCAACTCTCGAGGATTTAGTGTCTCTCCTTAAAGGTTCTGTCGGGGATCCTCCTCCGCTT
>DKAI01000008.1 GCA_002450755.1 Deltaproteobacteria bacterium UBA6930 | reverse complement strand
CGACTGCCTACAGTCGGGAATCGTTAGACCAGTGGTGGTATTGTCGCTTAGGTTGATGGCTTAGACGAACTCAGATCGACTGGTTTCCGGAGTGAGGTCGAGACAAGCTTGTGAGAAAAGGCACGTGAAGTCCTAATGGCGGAACAACTTATCAAGCCTCGTGCCCCAGGTCCTAATTACGAACGGACTCGTCGGTGGGCCCTTATTGCGCTCGCATTTTCGGTCATAGTACACATTTTGATTTATTTGTACCTTCAGGCTCTTCCCCTTGGACTTTCGGGTCCACCTGGAGAAGAAAGGGATGTTGCGTTGGAGCTGTCGCCTGATGCACCAGCAACCTCGGAGGCAGTTGCCGATCCCCAGCCTCTTCCTCGCCCGAAACAAAACGTCCGTGTTGTAAGGCCGCTTCCGACGGAAACTCTTCGACCTGACACGATTACAGCGGAAGCAACTCAGATTTTCGAGACGATGCCTAGCCCAACCTTACAGGTCACACCATCATTCGGCTCAGGTGCGCCCGGATCTTTTGGAAGTTTTGATGACATGCTAGATGATATGCGACGCCATGGACTTGACGTGGTTTTGGCTATCGACACGACAGGCAGTATGGGTTGGGTCATCGAGGAAGTTCGCGATCGTATCCAGGAATTGGTTCGTGTTGTAAGAGGCTTCGTGCCCAAAACACGTTTTGGAATTGTCGCTTACAGAGATTATGACGCTTCTTACCTGACAAAGACTCTGCCGTTGACTTATCGCACGCCTCGGATACAGCAATTTTTAAATCGTCTCACTGCGGAGGGCGGTGGGGATATTTTTGAAGCAATTGAACCGGCTGTCGAAGCGGCCATGCAGAAGACAGGGTTTCGGCCCCAGGCGGTACAGGTCATTATAATCGTCGGTGACGCTCCACCGCACCCGGAGACGATGGGAAGACTGCTCAATAGGGTTTCCGGCTTTCGCGGTCGAGGAGGAGTGGTGACTCTTCTAGACGTTTCTCTGATTTCAAACCCTGAGGTTTTGCGGAAGCTTCATGGAGTTGAATCTGCGTATATTGGGAAAAATTACATACCTCAGTTTCACGAACTCGCTGCTGCGGGCGGAGGCGAGGTGGTCAACCTGCTAGGGACTACTCAGGTAGCCCGAAATTTAGCTGTCGCAATTTTTGGTACACAATGGCTCGACTGGCTCGTGCCATTTCTCGGAGGACTGGAATGATGCATCGGTCTCTTGTTGCAATTTTTTTGTGTTTTTTGGTTGTTTCTTTCTATGGGCAAGCAAGGGCCCAGGAGGCTGAGACGGCGCCCGAAGGAGCTCCTGTTGTACAGGAAGCCCCAAGCGGTACGAATTTAACTGACGAAGAAAGTCCAGCTTCCGATATTGCGGAAGCGGTTCCTACAGAAGAAGAGGTTGGGGTGGATTTCGCAGAGGTCCTCGGTTACGGCGGACTTGTGGGGTATGCAATTGTTGCTCTCTCCATCGTGGGAATAGCCCTTGCAGGCATTTTCTTCTTCGAGCTGAGGCAGGGAGCCCTTGTGCCCGGAAATCTTGCTCAGGAAACAGAGGACAGTCTGAGGAAAGGAGACTCTAAAACGGCCCTCGACCAGAGTCGCGCGAGTCAGACCTTTTTAGGACACCTGTTGAGCTCGGGTCTTGAAACTCTGGGAGATGGCCGACCTGAGGCACGAAATGTGATGGCGGATGCATCCGAGAGCTGGATGAACGGCGTCGTGAGAAGAATCGAATACTTGAACCTCATAGCAACTGTTGCCCCTATGCTCGGCCTGCTCGGTACAGTGACAGGGATGGTAAAAACTTTTGCAGCCCTTTCGCAAGCAACCGGGCCAGTCGACCCTGTGAAACTATCGGCGGGAATTTTCCAAGCTCTCGTTACGACAATGATGGGTTTGACAGTGGCCATTCCCATTTTGCTGCTGTACACGGTCCTGAGGAATAGGGCCGACCACGTTCAGGCAATGGGAATCGCCACCGGCGAGAAGGTCTTGGCGGCCTTGCCCGACGATTTGGCTTCGCCTAGAGGTTCTTCAGATTCATGAAACGTACGAGTAGGGCAGCTTGGGGTCGCCTCGGTGCGGTTTTGATGCCGTTAATCGATTTGGTGATGCTTCTTGTGTTGTTCTTTGCTCTTGCCCAAGGAGTAATCCAACAGCCCTTGATTGAACTGGACTTGCCGAAGGCTACGCAAGCTAAAGAAAATGAAAGACCTGGGTCGGAACCAGTAATATCCGTTACCGACCAAGGCGAAATTAATCTTGATGGCGAGCCCGTTACTATGGACGTCCTTGCTTCTGCTCTTTCCTCCCAAGGAATACGGATGGTACGTTTGCGAGGAGACGGGCACGTTGATTATGGAGTGATGAAGCGTGTGCTGTCGATTCTTCGGGCAGAAGGAGTGCCCAATGTGCGGTTAATGGTCAGCCCTTATGATGGCAATGAGGAATCCCCATGAGCCGGCGTCGAAGGGGAAAAAAAGACGTAGTGGGGCGGACTTATGCCGCAACGTCCGGACTGACGCCGCTCGTCGACGTAGTTTTCCTACTGCTTTTGTTCCTCGTCCTCACTGCCCGTTTTGTTCCAAGAGAAGATAGATTTGAAGTTCGTTTACCCGAAAGGGAGCCGCCTGCCGTTGAGCAGTTTTTGGAACCCTACCGAATTGCTCTTCAAGACACCGAATCCGGACCAGCAATTTTTGCAGGAGGGGTGCGGATGGGCTCAGTTGCGGAGTTAAAGCAAAGGCTCAGCGAGCTGGCAGAGACTATTCCTATCGTTGTGGTGGGTGAGGCTACCGTTCCTTACTCGTTGGTCGTGGACGCCTACGATGCTGCGATTTCTGTCGGCCGACTAAAGGTGACTCTTGGTGAATTGGGAGATGCTCTTTGATAAAAAGGCTGGCACGCAATGCAGTTCTCGCTTTTCTAGCGACTTTTGGATTCTCTAATCCTAGTGTCGCGGACCTTGCAGATCGAGCGAGTCGAGCTGCCCAAGCGGGAGATATTCCTCGACTTAAGAATGTTGTTCGAGATACTGCTGAGGTGTTGGGAGCGAC
>DKAI01000051.1:2678-29398 GCA_002450755.1 Deltaproteobacteria bacterium UBA6930 | reverse complement strand
CATGGAAAATTGCCTGGCCTTCCAGGGCTTTTGGCCTCGTTTGCGAGAAGTCGTGAAGGTGTCAATTTCGATTCGATGGACGGCGAGATGACAAAACTGTTCTTTCTTCTGGTCGTTCCTGAACATTCCGGTGGAGAGCACTTGAAGGCTCTGGCGCGGATCTCTCGTTTTTTTCGGGATTCGACTTTCCGGAAGTCCCTCCTCGAGGCGGACGGCCTAGAAAAGGTCTTAAGAACAATAGAGCAGGAAGACGAGAAGTTTTAGAGTGTCGAGGGCAGAATGTCTAATCGATTTCACGGAAGTCTAGTTCAAGTTAATGATACAGGTGTGCTTATAGGTGGAGCAAGTGGAGTAGGGAAGAGTGAAACCACTTTGGAGCTTATTGAACGCGGTCACTCTTTTATATCCGATGACCAGGTCTGCCTGAGTCTTGATAATGGTCGTCTCAAAGGTGAAGCGCCGGAGGCGATCCGAGGCTTTATTGAAATTCGAGGACTCGGGATTCTGTCTATACCGGATCTCTACGGAGAGCGGTGTTGTCTAGCCGAATCGTTCATCGATCTCGCATTTCACATAGAGCCAGGAGATGATCCAAGGAAATTGGAGAGAGTTGGCTTTTCTCGTAAAGAGAAGGATTTTTTTGGTATTTCTATTCCAACAATTGTCTTCCCAGGGAAAACAGTAGCTAGTTTGGCAACTCTTATAGAGGTTGCTGTAAGAGATCATGTCAATCGGTTGAAAGGGACTGTATCCATTCGAAAGTCTAGTCGGCGATATAGATCAAAGGCTCTAGTGCAATGAATTTGCTTGGAACCCAAGTGGTCTTTGTCAGTGGCCTATCGGGAGGAGGGAAAAGTACGGCGATGGCTGCACTGGAAGATCTCTCTTACTATTGCGTTGACAACTTACCACCTTTACTTGTCGAGCAGTTCTTAGATCTCTGCGGTAAATCCACGCCCCCTCTAGCCAAAATAGCGCTCGCTGTAGACGCACGAGAAGATTTATTTATTGCAGAATTTCCCGTTCTGCTCGATCGGCTGAGATCTTCCGGAGCTCGAGTAGAATTGATCTGTCTCGATTGCACAACTGACGAGTTAATTAATCGCTATCGAGAAACTCGAAGGGTACATCCTCTGTCGCCGACCGGATCAGTTGAAGAGGGGGTTCGAAAAGAGAGGGAAATTCTGCACGAAATCTTTCAAAGAGCAGATTTCATGGTCGATACTTCTGGGCTAAACGTTCACCAATTAAAAGAAACGGTGACTAAATTTGTCTTTGAAGGAGTACGTGGCACGACGGTTAATTTAATTTCTTTTGGCTTTCGCAAGACGGTACCAATTTCCGCTGAGCTCCTCTTTGACGTTCGTTTTCTGCCCAACCCGTATTATGAGTCCGAATTGCGTCCCCTCACGGGGAAGGATCAACCAGTTATCGATTTTGTGTTGAGAAATGAGCTTGCTGCCGAGTTTCTGAAGAAATTGCAAGATATGCTGGGCTTCTTGCTACCATTGTATGAGCGAGAGGGAAAGGCCTATCTGACCGTTGGAATCGGTTGCACTGGAGGTCGGCATCGTTCCGTCGCCATCGTAAATCGTGTGAGGGATTTGTTGAAGCGCGAAGGTCGGGAAGTTAATGTGGCTCATAGGGACGTCGGCGACCTTGGTTGACGGTTTACCCATTCGTTTTGATCGGAGAAGTGATGGCAGTCGGAGTGCTAATAGTCGCTCATTACCAGTTAGGTGAACAGTTCCTGCAATCTCTGAGATTGATTCTTCCTGATGCTCCGGTCTTTTCTTCTATTAGTATCGAGCCTAGCGATTCCTTGGATGAGATAAAAATGAAAATCCAAGAAGAACTGATCAGTTGTGACGTGGGTGAGGGTGTATTGGTCTTGACGGATATGTTTGGGGGTACTCCCTCTAACATCACTCTCTCGTTTCACGATCCAGGTAGAGTCGAAATTGTCACTGGGCTTAACCTTCCGATGTTAATTAAGCTGGCGACTCTAGACGAGGAAAAGACCTTAGAAGAATTGGCAGTTTTTGTGAAAGATTACGGGAGGAGGAATATTTCCGTAGCGAGCGAACTCCTTCCTGGGAGTGAGGGCTCGTCTTGACCGAACGCGAGTTCACGGTAACAAACGAATTCGGTTTGCATGCTCGGCCTGCGGGGCAGGTAGCGACTCTCGCTGCCCAGTTCGAGGCAAATTTAGAAATAGCTTCTCAGAACGAATGGGTTAGCGCACGAAGCGTCCTATCCATGCTTTCTCTGGCCATAGGTCCCGGTTCTCTTGTAAGAGTTCGCGCCGAAGGACCAGATGAGGAGAATGCTGTAGACGCGATTGGAGCGCTTCTGGTAGGCCTCGGTAATGGTCACTAATCGATGGGTCGGCGAGGCCAGTTTAGCTTTCCCTCGGTGTGGTCGGTTTGATCCTTTCTCCTCCTTGGCTTACTCTGGGAGGCAAATATTGAGGGAGAGCTATGTCCAGTAAGAGTTTATTTACTTCTGAGTCGGTATCGATGGGGCACCCGGACAAGATGTGTGATCAGGTTTCTGACGCCATCTTGGACGCGATGTTGGCACAGGATCGAGATTCAAGGGTGGCCTGTGAGACGGCTACAACAACGGGTCTAATTTTGGTCGCGGGCGAGGTTACGACTAAGGCCCAGGTCGATATACCCTCAGTAGTGAGACAAGCGGTCCACGATATTGGATATACCGGTTCCGATATGGGCTTCGATGCTGCCACTTGTGCAGTCACCGTTGCTTTAGGAAAGCAATCTCCAGACATATCTCAGGGTGTGAGTGAGGGAGAGGGGCTCCACAAAGAGCAGGGCGCAGGTGACCAGGGCATGATGTTTGGTTACGCATGTGATGAAACGGAAGAGCTTATGCCGGCACCGATTCGCCTTTCACACAAGCTCATGGAGGCTCACCGTTCAGCTTTTGAGTCAGGCGTTCTTGAATTTCTTAGGCCTGATGCGAAATCGCAGGTTACCGTGGAGTACGAGGGAGATACGCCAGTGAAGGTGTCGGCTGTTGTCCTCTCAACACAGCACAGCCCCGATGTTTCCTATGATACGCTGAGGCGTGAGATCATCGACCAGATTGTCCTTCCTACCTTGCCGGGCGAATTGGTCGACGATGATACTGTTTTTCATATAAATCCAACCGGTCGTTTTGTTGTAGGTGGTCCTATGGGTGACGCGGGTTTGACTGGGCGTAAGATTATCGTCGACACCTACGGCGGCATGGGAAGGCACGGTGGAGGGGCATTCTCGGGAAAAGACCCTTCCAAAGTCGATCGAAGCGCGGCATATGCCGCCCGTCATGTCGCGAAGAATATCGTAAGGGCGAAACTGGCCGATCGGTGTGAGGTTCAGCTGGCATACGCGATTGGAGTGGCCGATCCAGTGTCGATCCGAGTCGATACTTTTGGGACCGGGGCTATAAATGAGGAGCGGATCGAGAAGCTAATCAGGAAGCACTTTGATCTAACACCTCGTGGGATTGTTGAAGGTCTTTCTCTTAAACGTCCGATTTATCAAGCAACTTCCTATCACGGACATTTTGGGAGAGAGGATCAGGGCTTCCCTTGGGAAGTTACAGATAGGGCCGAAGCGTTAGCTAGAGAGCTTTAAGGCGAACTATCCTAGCGAGAAGCAGTAACCCCTCAATTGGGTAAAACATTGACGGTCGTCGATACCGTGCAGGAGTATTTCATGTCCCTAAGCAGAAATCTGGAATCATCTTCTCAATTTTTGGAGAGTCCTTTGAACCATTCCAGCGACTTTTCACCAGTTTTGCTCCAGGCGGGCCAGGGTGATCCCTTCGCAATGCTTTTCCCAGTCGCAGCAATTATGCTCATCTTTTATCTGTTGATCATAAGGCCACAGAATAAAAAACAAAAAGAGCATGAGGCCATGAAAAAGTCGATTATCAAAGGGGATAAAGTTGTGACCGAAGGTGGGCTCCACGGAGAGGTGGTAGGCGACACCGAAGAGATTCTTACACTTGAGATCGCAAATATTAAGGGCGAGAGAGTCAGGGTCAAAATAGACAGAAACCGAATTCTTCGCCGGACCGAATCCGCGGAGCGGCCGCCGGACGAAATCGGCGCAGGAGAGTAGCGAGTGAGTCGACGCTTCCAATTAATTGCGATTTTCGTACTCGTGGGAATTCTCGGCTATTTCGGGTTAGGAAACTTCGTCCCGCCGGAACACCGAGGTGAGGAGTCGCTATGGGGGGATAATTCCGTACGCCTAGGGCTGGACTTGCGCGGTGGGGTTCACATGGTGCTTTCTCCAGATTTCGATGTGGCCCTTACGAACGAGTTGGAGAATTTCCGTCAAACTTTTGATCTCGAGCTTGGGGACGACGGGGTGGATTTTTCTTCGCGAAAGCCTGAGAACGAGAAAATCGCGTTTTCCATTCCTGAAGAGCCAGCTCGGGCAAATTTTGAGGAAGTGTTGGAATCCTACGAGAATTTAACTTTTCTGGTTAGTGGCAACGAAGTTATTTTCGAAATGACAGAACAGTGGAAAGAGGAAACCAAAGAAAGGGCAATGGTTCAGGCACTGGAGGTGCTCCGGCGCCGCATTAACGACCCTGCGACAGGAATTCCGGAATCGGTCATAACCCGTCAAGGGGAGGATCGCATTTTGGTCCAGGTTCCAGGTGTGAGTCGTATTCCGCCTGAGTTTATAAAGCAGACAGGTTTTCTCGAATTCAAAATCGTGAGAGAGGTTGCGCCGACGGAAGAGCTTTTAAAAGCCAAATACGAAACAGGACTTCCTGATGGTACGGATATTGCCTTGGAAACTGATAACGAGACTGGAAATGTTTTGGGAGCCTACTTGGTCAATCAAGAAGCTGCGATAACAGGAGCACTACTCGCTGACGCCAGAGTCCAATTTGATAATCAGCGTTCAGAGTGGACAGTTACTTTCTCTTGGAATCAAGAAGGTGGAAGGATCTTTGGTGAGCTCACCGAAAGAAACATAGGTACTCCCCTGGCCATCATTCTAGACGGAGTTGTTTACAGTGCCCCCACAATTAGAAGCAGGATTTCTCGCAGTGGAGAAATAACGGGAAACTTTTCGTCTGAGGAAGCAACAGCACTTGCGGTGATTCTTAGAGCGGGCTCTTTGCCGATTCCTGTCAACTTAGAAGAAGAACGCACAATAGGACCGGCCCTGGGAAAGGATTCCATTGATGCCGGTGTTCGAGCAGCGATTATGGGATTAATCCTGATAGTGGCTTTTATTTTTGGTTATTACAGACTTTCCGGAGGGTATGCTTCTCTTGCTTTGTCTTTGAACTTAGTTCTTTTAATGGGCTTAATGTCTATTTTTCAGGCTACGTTGACCCTTCCGGGAATTGCAGGTTTGGTACTTACAGTTGGAATGGCGGTTGATGCTAACGTCATCATCTTCGAACGGATCCGAGAAGAACTTCGAGACGGGAAATCACCTCGTGCTGCCATTGCCTCAGGATTTACTAAGTCTAGGTGGACAATCCTCGATGCGAATATTACAACCCTAATTACCGCGATAATTTTATATGAGTATGGAACGGGTCCCATCAAGGGATTTGCCGTTACGCTTTCAGTAGGAATTCTTACGAGTGTATTTGCCGCTCTTGTACTTACTCGTCTGATGTTTTCGTTATATCCGGGAAACCGGAACGTTGAATCGATGTCGATCTAGACAGGAGATCTTGTGCCGTTTCAAATTATCAAGCCTGATCAGAACTGGGACTTCTTGGGTAAAAGGAGATTGTGCCTTGGGGTTTCTGTAGGATTGATTCTTTTGGGCCTCCTTGCCCTTCCGTTCAAGGGTATGAAGATGGGAATCGATTTCGCCGGCGGAACTGAAATTCAATTGCGTTTTGATCCCGAGAGCCTCGTCGGGGAGGGGGTAATTCGGAGGGCTGCCACGAAAGCAGGGATCGAGAATCCCACAGTTGTGAGGTTCGGGAGTGAAGGCAACGAATTCCTTCTGAAATTCCACATTGAGAATTTATCTGCGTTCGAGATAGATCCTACGAACACAAGTGACGAGGCGGAATTGGATCTTGATTCGGAATTGAAGAACACGATGGTGTCCGGAAGTGCAGAAACCAGAATAAACTTGGTTAGGAAAATTGAGAAGGTAATCACTGAGGAGGTAGCTAGAGTCAGTGTAGAGCGGGTGGAATTTGTGGGTCCCAAGGTCGGAGCGGAGCTACGTCGCTCAGGTTTACTCGCCTTAGGTGTGGCTTGCCTTTTTATTCTGGCCTACATAGCTTTTCGATTTTCCGCCCGCTTCGCTCCTGGAGCCGTGCTTGCCTTGATACACGACGTGTTAATAACAGGAGGATTATGGGTGATCCTGGGTTTTGAATTCGATCTTCGAGTTCTTGCGGCTCTTCTGGCCATTATAGGCTACAGCCTGAATGACACGATTATAGTGTATGACAGGGTACGTGAGAATATGGAACTTAGAACCACCTATGACCTAGTAGATGTTCTGAATCGAAGTGTAAATCAAACCTTGTCGAGGACTCTTCTTACTTCACTCACGACTCTGCTTGCTCTGACTTGCATGTTAATTCTTGGGGGATCTGTAATACGTCCCTTCGCTTTAGCGATGACCCTTGGTGTAGTGGTAGGGACCTTTTCATCGGTATATGTTGCGGCGCCCGTTCTGTTGTTTTTAGAAAATCGGAGGAATTCTTCCGAGAAGACAGCGTAGTTCGTTTAATCTTCTTCCGAGAATGGCAGATGAGTTGTGGTCGGTCCGGGACTGGCCTCACTCATTTCTACGGAACCATTTAGTTGGGCTCCTTCGTGTATGACGAGCCGAGGGGCTCTAACATCGCCTTCAATCAAACCAGTCGCCTGAATTTCGAGCTTTTCTGTAGCACTCACGTTTCCAGTGATTGAGCCAACTACGACTATGGACTGAGCATTTACCTCTGCGTTGACTTTTCCGCTTTCGCCAATAGTCAATTCATTTTCCGGGAAATCAATCCTTCCATCAACTGTTCCTTCTACTACGAGGTCTTCTTCACCCGTGAGGTCTCCCTTAATCGTTATCGATTTTCCAATACTTGCCATTTTTCTCTGTCCTTTCGAATCTAGATGTGGTTCCGTATTAGACATGTTGGTTTCGGCTAAGACGGGGGTTGTTTCTAAAACTCTGCCTGATTCCACATTGGAAAACTCTTGATTCCTTTTGCGTTTGTTTCCAAAAAAATTCAAGCTCTTTGTGACTCCTTCCGGGTTCAGTGAGATTACCGTAGCTTTTTAGTGTCTTCGATTAAGATATTTCGATCTTCTAAGATAGTACCTTGTGCAGCATCAAGGGTGGCTATCGACTCTCTATATCTTTGCAAGGCAGCTATTTTCTGGCTTTCCGCTTCCACCAGATCTCTTTCACGTTGTAGGGCATCAAATGGAGTAGATTCACCGTATTCTAGGCGAACTTTTTCTGCTCTTAGTTGCTCCTCTGCGGCAAGCCGTCTTCGTTCGGCGGCCTTAATTCCTTCTCGTGCGGATTGGAGGTCTCGGATAGCTGTTCTTGCCTCTAATATGATGGCCTGTTCCAGTCGCTTTAGCCTTGTTTTGGCTCGCCGAAGTTCTAGAGCCCGAGAACGGACCGTCGATCGAGCTTTGACGTTTCCAAGCGGTACGGAAAAATTCGCGGAGACTGACCAGCTTTTCGCACCGCTGGCACCAAAAAAGTCATCGTCTGTATCGGAAAAATCTCGGTCGACATTTAGAGACCTTGGTGGGTCAGTGATCCCGTCATTGTCTTCGTCTCTTGGTATGACCAGCCGAGAACTATTTGCTTTTCCCGCAAGCCCCGCGTAGCCAAGCGTTCCGATGAGGTCCAGCTGTGGGAGCCTTTGGTTTCGAGCAAACCTTTCTTGCAGCTCGTGTTGTCTGACTTCTCGACGAGCAATGGCTAGTTCGGATCTGTTTTGGAAAGCTCTTTTTGTAATTGAGTTCTGTTCAACGTCATAATCAGTTACTTCTGGCGCATCGGTGGGAATTATTATTATCTGAGAGTCGGGAGTTAGTCTGGATCCTAGGACACTGTCCACGAGAACGTCCTGAGCGCGCCAGTAAGAGTTTTTCGCGCTGATTAAGTTCACCTCGCGTTCTGCAACACCGGCCTCAGCTTCAATTACTTCAATCTTAGAAATCGTACCGACTTCATGTTGGATAACAGTTTGCGCTTTCAAAGCCTTCGCTGTTTCAAGACTCTTTGTCGCAACTTTTAAGTTCTCTTGTGTGGCTACGAGGACCCAATAGTTGATTTCGATTTCCATAACCGAAGTGACTAGTTGTCTTTTAAATTCATAGAAGGCACTGTCTTCGCGAATTTTCGATAGATGGATCTCAAGCCAAGGTTCTGTCCATTTTAGGCCTCGCAGAAGAGGTAGAGTTGCGGAGGCTGTGAGGGAGCTGTCGTAGCTGGGCGAGAGAGACTGTATCGATGAATTGCTTTCAAGTGAGGCTCCGCGATAGCCGACCTCCCATTCTCCGCCAATATTTGGTAAGAGGCCTCTTAGCCCGAAACGACCGGAACTCCTGCGCTCGGCTAGTACGCTGCTGTCTTGTAGGGAGCTAGCCACTGGCGTTTCATCACTGAAGTACCCAAATTCTCCGAACCAGATCGGGTCATAGGCACCTCGTGCTTGGATACGGGACTCGCTTGCTATGAAGGGAGAATGTCTCTCGATTTCGACATCGAGATTGTTTTCTACCCCTCTCGCGATCGCCTCGAGTAGGCCCATTCTTATCTCGCCGATTGGACTGGTGCTAGAGGAGTCGACCATGTCGGTCTCTCCTTTAGTGCCAGTGGCAAATGAAATCGAGGCAAGTAGGGCTAGACCTAAAAATATGGCTGGTAAATTCGCAGAGACGTACGTCCAAAACTGGCGACGAAGCCAATCAGCTCCGCTTTTCATGAGAAAACCCCCAATTTGATTAAGCTCCCGCCTTGCGGTCACGAGCCAAGCCTTAGCTATGCTGACCTCCGTAACCCAAGATGACAAGGGATAGGCTAGGTAGCGATGGCGAGCAAACTGGCAGTTAACAGACTACGGGATCGAAAGGAGGCCACGGAGGCTATCCTGCTAGCGGGAGGCCTTGGTTCGAGGCTCGGCGAGGCTCTACCGAAGGCGATGGTTTCTTTGTGTGGAGTGCCAATGGTAGCATGGGCGGCACGAGCCCTTTTTGACTCAGGCGCCTTTCTGTCGATTCTCCCAGTCTTGCCGGCTAAATTTTGTTCTAAAGACACGGCTGTGATGAAGCTCTTGTCCACCACGGGGTGCCGATTAGCTATATCTGGTGGTCAGGAACGCCAGGACTCGATGAGTCGAGGGCTTAAGGCCGTGAATCCCTCTAGCAAATGGGTCGCTATTCATGATGCAGCGCGACCCCTGGTAGATCCCTTGGATGTTTCTCGAGTCGTAGAGGCCGCTCAGCGAGAGGGAGCGGCCATTTTAGGCTCGGAATGTGTTGATACGATAAAAAAGGTGGATGGAGACCGCATTTTGGCGACCGAATCACGCTCAGGTAGGTTTTTGGCGCAGACGCCGCAAGTATTTAGAAGAGATATCTTGTTGGAAGCATGGGAGAAGGCGGAGAGAGATAAATTTCTAGGCACGGATGACGCTCAATTGGTAGAGCGCTTAGGTGTGGCTGTTACCGTTGTTCATTCAAGTACAAGTAATCGGAAGATTACCTATAAAGATGACCTCGTGTGGGCTGAAGCGGTCCTTAACCGAAGGCAGGATGGGGGAGTTCCTTGAAGATTGGTCACGGTTTCGATGCGCACAGACTCAGTTCGGGGCGACCGTTAATCTTAGGAGGTGTCCTGATTCCTCATGACAGAGGCCTCGAGGGATATTCTGATGGGGACGTACTCTCTCACGCGGTAGCCTCCGCGATATTGGGGGCTCTCGGGAAGGGTGATCTGGGGACTCACTTCCCATCTAGCGATACTAAGTTTGAAGGTATGTCGAGTCTCGCAATTCTGCGACAGCTGATGTCCTTGCTAGATATCGAAAGTCTTCAGCTGTCTAATCTCGATGCTACGGTCATTGCGGAGGAACCTCGCTTGGCTCCTTTCCGCGATAAAATGGAAGGCCAAATTTCGCAATCGCTTAACGTGAGTCTTACACGTATCAATGTAAAGATTACGAGCACAGATGGGCTTGGCGCCATCGGTAAGGGTGAAGGGATTGCAGCTCATGCCGTTGTCCTTCTCTCGGAGATGAAAAAATCGTGACTGCACACGAAGTTTCCCTCTACAACACTCGAACCAGAAGGAAGGAAGCTTTTGTTCCGATAAAACCAAAAGAGGTTAAAATTTACACCTGCGGTCCAACGGTTTATTCGCCTCAGCATATTGGAAATATGCGCCCCTATATGTTTGCTGATCTGCTTCGAAGGACTTTCTTGCTAAAAGGGTTTTCCGTGTTTCATGTTACGAATATTACCGATGTCGGACATTTGACCGATGATGGAGACTCTGGTGACGACAAGATGGAAGTGGCGGCAAAGAAGAGTGGACGAAAGGCGGAAGAAATTGCAGACGAGTACACGGCGCAATGGTTAGAGGATAGGCGACTTCTGAATTGTGTAGATCCCGATGTTTTGTGCAAGGCAACTGATCATATCGCCGAGCAGGTAGCTCTATGCCAGAAGCTTGAAAGTAAGGGATACACATACAGAATTTCTGACGGAATTTACTTCGATATAAGCAAATTCCCAGGTTATGCCAATTTTGCGAAACTGGATCTTTTAAAGGAAGGAGAAGGGCGAATTAAGGACGTTTCCGGTAAGCGACACTATGCAGATTTTGCTCTGTGGAAATTTGCAGAGAAGGGGGTCGCACGTCAACAAGAATGGGATTCTCCTTGGGGTCGTGGATTTCCCGGTTGGCATCTTGAATGTTCGGCAATGAGCTGGCGGTATTTAGGGGAGCGCTTTGATATCCATACAGGTGGAGTAGATCATATTAAAATTCATCATACGAATGAAATTGCACAGAGTGAGGCCGCCTTTGGCGTCAATCCTTGGGTTTCATATTGGATGCATAATGAATTCTTGGATTTCCGTGGGAAAAAGATGTCAAAATCTTTGGGGAATATCTGTGTTTTGCGTGACCTTATTGATGCAGGATTTCATCCCCTAAGTTATCGATACTTTTTTTTGCAGGCGCATTACAGGAAACAACAAACCTTTACGGATGAAGCGATGGCTGCTGCAGATAAAGGATACCGACGCCTAAGAGCAGTTACGGAAGGCCTCGCTGGTTGCGAATCAGATTCTTCTGAAGAAGGAGTAGAAAAAATTGTTCAACGCTTCTATGCAGCGGTATACGATGATCTCAATGCTCCGCAGGTACTTGCCTTGGCTGGGGAGGTAGTACGGAAGTCAGGCCTGTCTGATTCAGCAAGGCGCTATCTGGTTGAATTGATCGATTCGTGGTTAGGTTTGAATCTGTTGTCTCCATTGTCTCAAGAGTTAGGAAAGGAATCCGATCCGAGAATCGATGATTTGGTTCAGAGGCGAGAAGCGGCTCGTCAGGAAAAGAACTTTTCTGAAGCTGATCGCATTCGAGATTTGTTGATGGATGAAGGTGTTACGATTGAAGATACACCTGACGGGTCTACATGGCATCGGTTTAAATAAGGCAGGAGGGGCGGTTTTGAGAGGACGAAATAGAACGAACTCGGCCGGCCAAAAATTTAAAGCATACGAGCGTGCGAATAAAAACTTTGAGCTGATTTCAGAGTTCGAGCCAAAAGGTGATCAACCAGGGGCCATAAAAAAAATTCTAAAAAATCTGTCTGGAGGCTTGGCTCATCAAACGCTTTTGGGCGTTACGGGTTCAGGCAAGTCCTTTACGATGGCTTGTGTAATCGCGCAAATGAATCGACCAGCGCTAATTATGGCGCCCAACAAAACGTTGGCAGCACAACTTTATGGTGAGTTTCGTGCCCTATTTCCTAATAATGCCGTCGAATATTTTGTGTCGTATTATGACTACTACCAACCGGAAGCATACATAGCTTCTTCTGACACGTATATAGAGAAGGATTCATCAATAAATGATGAAATAGATAAGCTTCGACATTCAACGACACATTCATTGTTGACGCGACGTGACGTTATCGCGGTCGCGAGCGTATCCTGCATCTACGGGCTTGGCGCACCAGAGGCTTATGGCTCTATGCACGTCTATCTTGAAACTGGTATGCGATTGGACCGGGATGTTCTCTTGCGAAGATTAGTAGACATGCTGTACGAACGGAATGATTACGACTTTCATAGAGGAACCTTCCGAGTTAGAGGTGATATTGTTGAGATATTTCCGCAATATGAAAGCGATCGTGCGGTAAGAGTAGAATTCTTTGGTGATGAGGTTGAGGGTCTTACGGAGATTGATCCTTTGAGAGGAAAAGTTGTTCATAAAATTAAACGTTCGATGATCTACCCTGCAAGTCATTATGTTGCTTCCGAGAAGAAGATCAAAACCGCTGCTGATGGAATACGACTTGAGTTGAAGAGCCGGCTGGCTGAATTAAATAATGAAAATAAGCTACTAGAAGCTCAGCGGCTTGAACAGCGGACACTCTACGATCTCGAAATGTTGGAACAGGTTGGATTTTGTCACGGGGTTGAAAACTATTCTCGCTGGCTTGACGGACGGAAGGAAGGGGAAGAGCCGTATACACTATTCGATTACTTCCCGGATGATCTGATTGTCTTTGCCGATGAGAGCCACGTGACGGTTCCTCAGATTGGGGGAATGTTTCGAGGAGACAGATCTAGAAAAGAAACGCTTGTAGAATATGGATTTAGACTCCCTTCAGCGCTTGATAATCGACCTCTTAGATTTGAGGAATGGCAAGAAAGAGTACCGCAAGCCGTATATGTCTCTGCGACACCCGCAAACTATGAACTAGAGAGCTCAGAGGATGCAATTGTAGAGCAGATTATTCGTCCCACCGGCTTAATGGATCCAGTAGTAGAAGTTCGAAGTGCGAAAGGACAAGTCGACGACCTATTGGAGCAGATAAGAATTCGCGTTGCTAAAAACGAAAGGGTTCTTATAACAACACTAACGAAACGCATGGCTGAAGAGCTGACAGATTACTACGAGGAACAGAAGGTCAAGGCTCGTTACCTCCACAGCGATATAAAAACGATTGAAAGGACTGAAATTATTCGAGAGTTAAGAGAAGGTGTTTTCGACGTATTGATTGGAATTAATCTTCTAAGAGAAGGCCTCGATATTCCTGAAGTTGCTTTAGTCGCTATTCTTGATGCTGACAAGGAGGGATTTTTGCGTTCCACTCGTTCCTTAATTCAAACTATCGGACGTGCGGCGCGGAACGTAGAAGGAACCGTGATTCTTTATGCCGACTCTGAGACAGATTCAATAAAGATGACACTCGCGGAGACAGAAAGGCGAAGAAAAATTCAAAGCCAATATAATCGAGATAACGGCATTACTCCGAAATCCGTGGCTAAAAAAATTGATAGTCTGAGAGATTCAATTTGGGAAAGTGATTACCTAACTGTTCCTAAAAATGATGGTCGCAAGACACCGGATATTCCTCTACACGAACTTCCAGTATTAATTGAATCTTTAAAACATGAGATGGAGGATGCGGCTCGAAAGTTAGAGTTTGAGAAAGCGGCAGAAATCAGAGATAAGATCTCAGATCTTGAAAGTGAAGTCCTTCGCGATGGGTAGAGGGTAGCATGGCGCTTTCAGATGTAATGAAAAATTTGCCTACGGAACCAGGTGTTTATCTTTTTAAAGATTCGTTGCAAAAGGTTCTGTACGTTGGCAAGGCTTCGAATCTCAGGACGAGGGTAAGGTCTTACATGGTTCCTGGTGGAGATGGCCGGATACAGATTCCTGCTCTCATCGCTCGCTCAGAAGATATTGAAGTCGTGATAACGAAGAGCCCTAAAGATGCTCTACTGCTAGAAAATGAGCTCATTAAGAAATACAAACCGCCCTTTAATGTTCGACTCCGTGATGATAAGCAATACTTATCATTGAGACTTGATCCGCGCGAACAATGGCCACGACTTACAAAGGTCCGATCGTTTTCAAAAGATGGGGCTCAATATTTCGGACCCTACACATCTAGCCAGAACATGAGAGAAGCGCTGTCAACTCTTCGTAAAATTTTTCCATTGCGATCTTGTTCGGATCCTGTGTTGCGAGATTATCAACGGCGAGGGAGACCGTGCATTGAATATGAAATGAAAAGGTGTGTGGGGCCATGTTGTGAATTGGTTTCGAAAGAACGATACGACCAGCTTGTGGCAGGAACAAAATTATTTTTAAGAGGAAACTCACAGGAGCTGATAAAGCGACTTACGGATCGAATGCAAAGCGCATCTTTCGATAGGCGTTATGAGGAAGCAGCTCAAGTCCGTGACCAAATAGGAGCAATCGAAACTACGGTTCAGCGGCAACAGATCGTGAGTGAAAAATTTATTAACCGCGACATTTTTGGCCTTGCAAGGGTGGGAGAGGAGGCTTCGCTGCAGGTTCTTCAAGTGAGAGACGGGAGAATGGTTGGTGCGGAAGAGTATGGGATTTCTGGAGTTCAAATCGACAACGGAAGCGCTATGGCTTCGTTTATTGGTCAGTACTATGCGGGAAAAGAACCGGTTTCTATTCCTGACGAGGTTCTTTCTTCAAATGAACCGTTTGAATCAGAAGATATTAGTGGCTTTTTGACGGAAAAAGCAGCTCACGCGGTTAAAGTCCGATATCCCAAGCGGGGAAAATTAAAAGAATTGACAGATCTAAGTGTACGCAATGCTTCCCTCGCACTTGAGGTACGACTTGAAAAGAAGCAGAGCATAGATGACGCCTTGGACGAGATACAAAAAAAGTTGGGTTTAAAAAATTATCCTCATACGATTGAATGTTATGACATCTCAACATTGAATGGGTCGCTTCCAGTTGGGAGTAAAGTTGTCTTTAAAGAAGGAAATCCACTTAAGTCAGAATATAGAAGATACAAAATTAGAGATGCTAAAGGAGGAGATGACCTGGCGTGCTTACGTGAAGTGCTTGAGCGGAGAATGTTACGTATAGAAAGTGACCCTATGCCGGACCTCTTGATGGTAGATGGTGGAAGGGGACAGGTCGCTGTTGTTTCTTCTGTTTTGGCAGACGCTTCACTTACGCAGGATCATATTGGTATTGCTAAAGAACAAGATTCGGAAAGCAAAAGTCCGAGAGTGAAAAGGGGTGGGGGATTGAAGAAAGAGAAGATCTTCATCCCTGGGAGGTCAAATCCTATTTTTCTTTTCCCTAGTTCACGAGGCCTTTTACTTCTTCAGCGAGTACGTGATGAAGCTCATCGCTTTGCGATCGAATATCAGCGAGATTTAAGGAGTAAAATCAATCTCGTTTCAATTTTGGAAGAACTCCCCGGTATTGGTCCGGTAAAAAGGAAGAAACTTATAGGGAGTTTCGGTTCACTGAAGCAAGTAAGGCAGGCTTCGTTGTCTAACCTGGAAAGTGTCAGTGGAATTTCCGAGGTCGATGCAAAAGTAGTTTATGAATTTTTTAACAGAAATGATTAGTATGTTTGGAGAAAATTACGGTCCTTGGTACGTGGATTCTTCACGATCTCCGGGCTTGTGAGGTTGTAATCGTCTTCAGTTTTCATTTTCAAATGTCCGTTTACAAAAAGATTTCAACGAGTAAGCCATTCGAATTTTTGGGGCTTTCTTTGAGCTTTGGGATCAATCATGATATTCACAATGTTAGGATTAGGATCCCGGATGGCTTCTTTTAATGCGGTCGTCATCTCCTCGGGGGTAGTTGCGAAGTATCCTTTTCCTCCAAAAGCTTCGATCATTCGCTCATACCTGGCGGCTATTGTATATTGGGCAGGGTTTGGTTGATTTCTATCTAACGAATCGAACCCGCCGCCTATTCCGTTGTTATTCACTATTACGAAGGTTATGGGGAGCTGATATCTGCAGGCGACTTCGATTTCCATTCCGCTAAATCCAAAGGCGGAGTCACCCTGTACGCAAACTACTTTCTTTTCAGGAGAGACGGCTGCAGCAGCAATCGCGAAGCCTGTTCCCACTCCCATTGTTCCGAAGCTACCAGCATCAATACGTTGTCGAGGCTCGTCATGCATGAGTACGCTACGACTAATATCCATTGTGTTCGCACCTTCCGAAACTAAGAGATGATCGGGCGGCATTTGATCTCGTATTTCTCGAAGTACTCTGTAGTATCCCATTGGAACTTGTTCGTCGTCGCACATAGCTTCAACGGCTTTTTCGTTGTCACGGGCCTTTTCTGAAAGGGTCGCTAACCATTCAGAATCTTTGTCGAAAGTGAAGGAGTCTTCTTTTAAAGCTGTATTTAACTGGTCCATCACTGAGCTGGCGTCCCCTACGAGAGGAACCTCACAAGGGACATTGGTGCCGATTTCATCTGCGGCAATATCCAGATGGATGAACTTCACGTCTTCTTTGAAGCGAGGGGGCAGGCCAAAATGGAGTATCCAGTTTAGTCGTGCACCGATCAAGAATACAACGTCGGCGCCTCCTAGTGCGTCCGAGCGAGCAGAAGCCACTGATAGTTTGTGACTGTCTGGGATGACTCCTTTTCCCATGGGTGTCGGAAGAAAAGGAAGTTGAGTTGTGTTTATGAATTCTCGGACTTGATCTTCTGCTTGTGAGTAAGCCGCCCCTTTGCCAACGATCACAAGTGGTTGCTTAGCACTTCTAAGAACTTCGATAGCTTTTTTAACTTCGCGGGGGTCTGCCAAAGTAGCGGGAGGGGCGGGGCAGTAAGGAGGCAAATTGAAGTCCTCCTCTTCTATTTTGTCAGTAATAATATCATTAGGAAGGTCGAGGTACGTTGCGCCAGGTCGCCCGTATAGGCTTGTTCGAACAGCCTGCTCTATGTAGTCGGGGATGCGAGCGAGACTGTCTGGACGTGCTGCATATTTAACAAAAGGTCTCGCTGCTTCTATCTGGGGTGCTTCTTGGAAAGCTCCCTGACCGTTTTGGTAGGAGTCGTTTGCCCCACCAAGGAGAATCATTGGCCAGCAATTTGACCAGGCGTTGGAGAGTCCTGCTATTGCGTGGATCATGCCTGGTCCGGAAACGGTTAGACACGCCGCAGGACGCCCGGTAAGGTAACCTGCGACTCCCGCTGCATAGCTTGCAGCCTGCTCATTTCGAAATCCAAAGTATCGGATTCCTTCTTTTTGTGCTGCGACGGCAATAGGTACTACAGGGAATCCGACGACGCCGAACATCAAATCAACTCCTTGACTTTTAAGGGATCGTGCAATTAGAGTGGCACCGTCAATTTTTGTCATTTCTCTAGTCCTCTTTTCTGGGTTGTCTGTTGCCCGATGAAACTTACATGATACTCCTATATGGACTAGGGAAGTAACCCTAGTGTATGTCTGAGGTAAGAAAATGGTGAAGGTGGTCGCAAGCTTTAAGAGAAAAGATGGATTTTCAGTTGAGGACTTTCAGTCGCATTGGGGAACGATCCACGGGGCTCTTGCAGCGAAACTTCCTGGGCTTCGGCGTTACGTACAAAATCATGTAATAGCCGGAGCATATAAAAATGGACGTGAGCCTGTATACGATGGTGTCGCCGAAGTGTGGTTTGACAATCTCGGAGATCTAAAAAATCTTAGGAACAGCAAAGAGTTAGCGGCTGTAAGGGCAGACGAGCCGAACTTTATGGACGTGAAAGGCATGGTAGAGATTATTACCGACGATTATCTCATCAAGGAAGGTCCTACTCCAGTTTCAGGAGTTAAGAACATAGAATTTGTAACGCGGCGTAAGGATCTGAGTGTCTCTGCATTTCAAAGCCATTGGCGTAACGTGCATGGTCCGCTTGGCGGAGCTATTCCAGTAGTTCTTCGATACGTCCAAAGTCACACGAGAGCCTCTCTTTATAATGAAGGTCGTAAGCCTGCTTGGGATGGTGTGGCTCTTACCTGGTTTGAGGGAACGAACAAAATGCGAGAATCTGCTACTACTCCGGAATATGTCGCTACTCGTGAAGATGAACCAAATTTCGTTAACGACGAGCTGCCCTTTCTCATTGCTAAAGAGAAGGTGATTGTTGAGGGCCCCGCATTTTAAGGGAACCGTGGACTAATACATTAGTTAACTCTCTTGTCTCCGGTGAGAGTGAGGTTGTGGTACGTCAAGTAATTGAGAAACGATAGAGGGCCCCTTTGTCCGTTCGATTTCTTGTGATTCTATCTGCGAATTTGAGGCTTTAGATTTCGATAATATAGCAGCGGAGGAATTTGCTTGGCTCCACGAAGAATCTCTTGAACTTCGCAAAGAACAAATTCGGTCACGTCAACTATTGGAAGTTTTAGTGCTTGTTTAATTGATACCCAGCGGAGGTCGAGTAGCTCCCCGTTCCCTTTAACTTGACCTGAAAAGTGAACTTTTCGCGACAGAAAGAACCTTGCGTGATAACGCGTTCGCTGGTACGAGGGAGTTATTGCTCGCGCGATATATTGGAGATGCTTGAGATCGGGCTTGATTCTTCCCTCGTGAAGTTGTCCAAGCAAAAGTCCTGTTTCTTCGAAAGTCTCCCTAACGGCTGTGGTTGCGAGCGTTAGGGGTGAGATTTCTCGTGTTGTACGTGAAAGAGCTTGATGCTGACTAGCTCTTAACAAGCTAGCGGGTTTGCTGAAGCGGTCTTCGTTTGATACCCCTCCACCTGGGAAAACGTAGATATCAGGCATGAATCGATTTTTCGGAGCTCGTTTTCCCATCAGGACCTGGACTGATTTTGAAGAACCTCGGACAATGACCAGGCTAGAAGCATTTCGAGGTTTGGTGGTTCGAGTCAAGAGATCCTCAAATAGGGAAAATGTTCTTTTTGAATCTAGTTCTCGGATCCGATTCTTGCTCCGCGATGCTAGATTTTGTCTAGGCGACAGAATGTTGCTCTGTAAGGAAGACTACCGCAATGTACGATTTTCAGTTTGAGCCTTGCCAATTACCCGATGATACTCAGGCTCTTCGCGCAGAGGTTAGAGAGTTTCTCAAGGAAAACCTGGAGGGTTTTCCGGCTGTAAAAAAGGCCGCGACATGGCAGGGGTTTGACTCTGAATTCACCAGAAAGATTGGAGAACGTGGCTGGATTGGCATGACGTGGCCAAAAAAATACGGTGGACATGAAAGGAGTGCCCTGGACCGTTACGTAGTTTTGGAGGAAATGTTGGCGGCAGGAGCCCCGGTAGCGGCCCATTGGATCGGTGATCGCCAGACAGGGCCTCTTTTGCTTAGATACGGAACTGAGGAGCAAAGGCAGGAGTTCATGCCCGCTATTGCACGCGGAGAAGGTTACTATTGCATTGGGATGAGCGAACCCGACTCGGGTTCCGACCTCGCTTCCATGCGTACCAAGGCAGAGCGAGTCGATGGAGGTTGGGTAATTAATGGATCCAAACTTTGGACTACTCACGCTCATCGTTGTAATCAAATGGTGGCATTGATTCGCACAAATCCGGATCCCGATAGTAAACACACTGGGCTGTCGCAGTTCCTTTTGGACATGGACATTGAGGGAATTGATCCCCGACCAATCCGAGACCTGTCGGGCAGTGAGCACTTCAATGAAGTGGTATTTAAAGACGTTTACGTTCCTACTGAACGTTTGGTTGGAGAAGAGGGACAGGGCTGGCAGCAGGTTATGGCTGAACTGGCCTTTGAACGGAGCGGTCCCGAACGTTATCTAAGTAGCTTTTTGCTTCTGCGTGAATTGGTCAAAGAGGTAGATCCCTCTGACGGAACGGCGCGGCGTCTTGTAGGGAGATGTATTGCTCACATGGCTACTTTACGACTTATGTCGTTGTCCGTTGCCGGAATGCTAAATGAAGGGAAAGCCCCTGCATTAGAAGCGTCAGTCGTGAAAGACCTTGGTACGTCGTTTGAACAAGAATTGCCTGAGCTTGTTCATGATTTGCTCGGAATTGAACCCGATCCAGATGGAGACACGGATTTAGCTCAAGTCCTCTCTTATCTTACTCAGGTAGCTCCTTCCTTTTCTCTCCGAGGAGGAACGCGTGAAATTTTGAGAGGAATTATCGCCCGAGGTCTAGGTTTAAGATGAATGAATTGGCTCAGATTTTATCAGAATCAGTTACGCGTCTTTTTGAGGATTTAGCTACAAGAGAAGTATTAGAAGAGGCTGAAACCGGCATTTGGCCCGAAAATCTTTGGAAAGAATTAGAAGAAATGGGAGTTATGCAGGCCCTGGTGCCTGAGGAAAGCGGTGGTGTGGGCGCGAGCTGGAATGAAGTTGAGAGTGTTATTCGCGCTGCGGGACGGTACTGCATTCCGGTGCCTTTGGTTGAGACAATGGTTGCGTCTTGGCTGTGTTCAAGTTGTGGTCTAGAAGTTCCCAAGGGCATTCTTACATTGGCAGCTGGTGGAAAGCTGGAGGGAAGCGGATCAAAAGTGAAAGGTGTGCTCGACAGAGTACCTTGGGGAGGTCGAGCTACAGCGATTCTTGCTGAGGCCGTCATAGATGGGGAAGATTCGATTGTGCTTCTTGAGCCGGATTCCGGCGAGAAGTTAGCTGGTCAAAACCTTGCTAAGGAGCCGCGCGATACGCTTAGTTTTACTAACTGTGCGATTTTGACTGGAAATCCGTTGTCTAAAGATTTTCCGAAAGGGCTTGTTGAACTTTACGGGGCACTCGCACGCTCCGTTCAGATTACGGGCGCACTGGAGAATCTTCTGGGAGAAAGTGTTCAGTTTGCCAATGATAGGGTTCAGTTCGGCAGGCCAATAGGGAAGTTTCAGGCGATTCAGCACCAACTGGCAATTTTGGCTTCCGAGACCGCTGCAGCACGTGCAGCTTCATCCGCCGCTTGTACAGCGGCAGACTCGAAAAAAGCATTTTTTGAGATTGCGGTTGCTAAAGCGCGATCCGGCGAAGCCGCAGGTATAGGTTCTAAAATTGCGCACGCTACGCATGGGGCCATTGGATTTACTTATGAACATGCTCTTCACTTTACGACTCGAAGGCTCTGGTCATGGAGAGCAGAGTTTGGAGCCGAAGCTGTGTGGAGGGATAGACTCGGAGAAAAGGCTTTAGATCGAGGTGCTGATAATCTCTGGACGGATCTGGTCTCACAGTAAGGATGGAAGATCAAAGCCCTTTAAAAACGGGTTGCCGATTTTCTAGGAAGGAGAGCTGCCCCTCCTTCGCATCTTGACTAGCACGAAGTGGGCGTCCGATCTCTTCCTGGCGCTTATATGCAGACTTTAGGTCCATTCCGAGCAATTCGCGGACCCCAAATCTGGTTTCGCGAACCGCTAGAGGCCCATTTTGTGAAATGGCCGTAGCTAACGCGAAGGCTGAATCAAGCAACTTTTCTCTTACCGCTAGGCGGTTGATCAGGCCGATTTCTAGCGCTCTTTCGGCGCTAAAGGGTTTCGCAGTTAAAAGAATTTCATGGGCGTTCGCCCAGCCAATTTGCCTTGGCAAAAGGACGGTAGCATTTCCCGTTGGGTACAGACCTAAGGCTACCTCCTCTAGTGCAAACGTTGCCTCGGGTACAGAAACTCTAAGTTCTGAAGAAAGCATAAGGTCGAATCCGCCTGCTCGAGCGTGACCATTGATTGCGCAGATGAGAGGTTTTTTGAGATCGAAGCCGGCGAGTAGTGCAATAGAGACGTTTTTTAAGCCTTCGAATGTTTTTGGGTCTAGAGTCTTTCCTTCTACCAGACGCCTTGCTGCCGGTACGGTCTCACGCATGTCCATGCCCGCGCAGAAAACTCGTTCTCCTGAACCCGTTAAGACTACGCATCGCACTTCACGATCAGACGCGAGTTCCTTCCATACCGAGGCTAATTCATAAATATGTTCGGGATTGAGCGAATTTGCTTTTTCGGGTCGATCTATCGTGACAAGTGCAACATTAGGGGTTTCACTCATCTTTTCTAACTTTATTGCCATTTGTCAGTCCTTTGCATGGCGCCCAAATAAATCGGGCACAAGTGAGTTTCGGTTCCGTACCTAGTAGAGTCCAAACATCCTGCCTGCGAGAATAAGAACAGCTATTCCTAGAGCGGGCCGCAGTACCCTACTCCCGTGATCGATTGCAATCCGTGCTCCCACCTCGCCTCCAATTGCGAACCCGAAACCCAAGGCAAGCGCTGGTCCCCAGGAAACATGGCCATTAAATAAAAAAATTGGAAGCGCTAGTAGGGTGAAACAGAAGTTCACTGCAACTTTTAGGGCGTTAGCTTTTAAAAGATCTAGGCCAGTGTTTCGCAGTACGAGAACCAAAAGAATCCCCACACCAGCCTGAAACGCTCCCCCGTATAAACCGACAAGAAAACGTATAAAATTCTGCCAAAGTCGGTTTGGGGAAGGTTTAGTTTTTTCAGCTGATTTCCGTAAGGTCATTGCCCATAAGAGGATCATGGCTACGCCAAAAAATTTTTCAAAAATTTGATCCGATATTTGATTAATTGCAATGGCGCCAATAATGGATCCCACGGCCATGGGGACAAGTACGGGAAGAACTTCCTTAGGGAGGAAAATAGAAGTTCTTCGGAAGCGCCATCCGGCGATAAAAGTCTGAAATAGAACACCAATTCGATTGGTCCCATTGGCGAGATTTCCTGGGAGGCCCAGCATTACGAGTACTGGGACAGTAAGAAACGAACCTCCACCTGCGAGAGTGTTGATTATGCCTGCAGCTAGGCCTACCGAAGCGAGTAGCAAGATAGATTCAATTTCCATTACGATGTGGATCTTAGGATCTGAAATCAATGTTGGCACACAAAGAAATACAGAAAGGAGCTCTTCTTAGAAAGGAAGGGGGCTTCAGGAGGAGATGTTTTTTTTCCTGGGTTCTCTCAGTGCTCTTGTTTCCGGCACTATTGTTTTTAGTCTCGTGCCAGTCTCCATGGAATCTCGAAGGAGCTCGAGCTGGCGATTGGTCGGCTCAACTCTATCTTTTTCCAAGAGCAGGTTCGATTCGAGAGTTTTATTGCCGCTGGGAAAAAGGTTCCGTAGTAAATTTTTCCATTTCCGGACCACCAAGGTCCAAAAGTTTTGTAAGGGGGGCAATCAAAGCTTGGGGAGATCTTGAGCTTGGTATCTATTTTAATGAGACGTCAAAGTTTGAAGCGATGATTCAAGTAAATGTGTCAGAGGGTCCGATCATGAATGCTCAAGGTCCAGGCTCGGGTAGAACAATCGCGGACTGCTATTTGGACGAGGAAGACTCGTGGAAAGGTGAACTAAGATTTGCACGAGTTGATCTCGCACTCAATACACCAAAAGATGTAAGGGGGAATACCAGGAAGTTAACCGATGAAGAATTTACCGGATCGGCATTTCACGAGCTTGGGCATGCGTTGGGCTATCAAGGTCATAGCGTTAGAAGAGGCGCAGCAATAGTACGAGATCGCTTTGTTAGCAAACTTCTCGGCAGGCGAGTGCTAGCGACTCAAAAGATATCAGCGCCTGGAGTAAAAGAACTATATAGACTTCCTGCCGGTCGAGTTAAGCGAACCCTTCGAACCCAGCAGTGGAGAACGGGAGTGATTGATAAAATGCTTGAGATAGCAGATAGGAGTGGACTAAAAGGGCCATTCGTTCAGGTAGGCGATAAGGGAGGCAGGGTCTTTTGGCGATCCGAGGATGCCAGAGAGTACGGGGTAAGGATTCCTCAAGTAGGTGACTTAATGCGAAACCCGAACAAGCTGTTGCTCATACCGGAAAAACAAACACGTATCCTACTCAACAATTAAAAGCCGACTAGATGTAGTTTCCGCCCCGAGTTTGGGGTAGACGGTTGTTTGCTTTTCGAAATCGATCGACTTCGTCCAGGAGGTCGTTTGTGACGATTGGTTTTACCGATTCAAAGGCGGATTCGGATCGAGCCTTGCGACGCAAGACGCCATGCATGAGTTGAATCCATTCACCGGTTGTGGGTCCCCGAAATCGTCGTACGACCTGACTCCAATCGACATCGGCAAAGAGGGATCGTGCAGCTCTCTTTTCGGCCTCCGCGGCATGTAATTCGAGAGCTTTAATGATGTCTTCAGGATATCGAGGGTTGACTTCTACGACACGTTCAAAACGTCCTCCTGAGAAGAAGGCTGGCCGAAGGGTATCCGGATAGCTGGTTGCACCCACTACGAGTACCTGCTCAGCCGCGATAGCTCGATCGACAAAATCGAGCATAAAATCCATGATCGGGCCAATTGGCAGGTCAGTTCTTCGGACTCCTATCTCCTGTGCCTGGGAAAACTCGAGCTCGTCAAAGTAAACAGAAATATTAGGCATGTCATTCAATACATCTGTCCAGGTCTGGATCAACTCAGCGGCCTTAGTCCCAGAGTGAACAATATCGAGTACAAGCTGCGGAACCCTGACTCGAAGGAAGGGCGTGTTCGCACGTGTTGCGAGCGCTCTCGCGAGCAGGGCTTTTCCAACGCCTTGTCTACCTAAAAGGAGTAGACCTGAAGGCGGATGAGTTCCCCAGCGGGCGTAGACCTCAGGACTCGTAATGGCACAGGCATAGGTCAGGACCTCTTCTTGAGCCTCTGACAGACCACCGATCATATATGTATCTACATTTGGCTGTGCGTCCAATTCTGTAGCCTTGTCAAGCGCGGAATGCTTTCGGGTGGCGCTGGCCCATAGGTTCTGTGCTCGGATCAAGAAATCGTCCATTCGGAAAGATTAGCGGCTATTCTCGTGAGATGTCTGCGGAATTGACCCCCAGTTTACTTAGAAGAGCGACAAGGCACCTAAAAGCCTCAGACCCGATTATGAAACGACTTATAGAGTCAGTAGGTCCTTGCAAATTGGAAGCGAAGGGTAAGCCGTATCGCTACTTGATGCGCTCAGTTCTATATCAGCAGCTCTCTGTTGCATCAGCTGCGAAGATAGAAGAGCGGGTTAAGGCTCTGGGGCCAGGCCAGATTCCTGCGCCTAAAAAAATCTTAGGTATATCAGACGTACAATTCCGGAAGGCAGGTCTTTCACGTCAGAAAATTGCAGCTTTTCGTTCGATTGCGACCGCTTTTGAAGGGAAGTTGGTGTTACCTAGGGCTTTGGGGAAAATGACGACAAACGAGGTCATTGAGAACGTGACTCAGATTCGAGGCGTAGGCGATTGGACCGCGCACATGCTTTTGATTTTCTCCCTTGGCAGGGCAGACATCCTTCCTATAGGCGATTATGGATTAGTGAAGGCCGTACGCGACCTTTACGGGCTTGAGGCTTTGCCCAACAAAGACGAATTCGAGGAGATTGCCGCGCACTGGCGACCCTTTGCCAGTGTCGCCAGCTGGTATCTGTGGCGATCGTACGACACGCTTGATTTTTGATTAATCCTCGCGACTTTGACTTACGTTCGCAATAATCCTCGCTTCGGCGTCCCCATCGTCTAGCGGTCTAGGACTCCGCCCTTTCAAGGCGGCAACACGGGTTCGAGTCCCGTTGGGGACGCCAGCTTAATCCAATCTGCATTTATTTCCATAAAGCTCTTTATTTATAGTCGGTTAGAAGGAATAGTGCCCTTTTTCTTTAATTGTTTGAATGGTTAAAAAAAGAATCGATATCAAGTTTATTCACAAGTACTGAACACCAGATTGGGTTGTGTGGCGCGAGGTAGGGCACTCATTGGCTTGCAAAATTTCTCGAAGCAACTATTCATGATTATCTGAGTAATTTAAAGGAAAAGAGAATAGTCACTTTGAATGAATTAAATGACAACGTAGTTTCAAGCGAGGCCGTAGCAGATCCTCACACCTTCTTTAGGCGCCTGCGCGAAAAGTCACCTATTCACTGGAGTGAGCGCCATCACGCTTGGATCGTTACTAGGTATTCAGACGTTTTGACGGGCATGGGCCACGACAAGCTATCAACTGCGAACATGAAGGCTCAGGAGGAGCGCCTCTCGAAGGAGAAGAGAGCGCTCTTCGCGCCAGCGGCAAAGCTCCTCGAGGCATGGATGATTTTTCGGGATCCACCAGAACATACGAAACTTCGATCGCCTGTCTCGTCAGCATTTAAGGCTCGCTCGGTAGCAAGTCTGACGGGCATGCTAGAAGAACGTGTTGACGAGCTTCTCGAGAATATGGCCGGAAAGGGAAAATGTAGCCTCATCCGAGAACTAGCTTTTCCTCTTCCAGCAGATGCCATCGCAATATTGTTAGGAGTGCCCTCCGATAGACGTGAGGACTTTCGCACTTGGTCACGAATGATCGGGGGCTTGGTGATCGGAAAACTGGAAAGGGACGATGTCTGGGATCGTGCTTTAGAAGCCGAGAAAAAATTTTCTGATTTATTTGGAAGTCTGATATCGCGTTATGAGCAAGAGCCTGAAGAAAATTTAATTAGTGAACTTATACGGGTGCGGAATGCTGGGGAACATTTAGATCCCGATCAGATGATAGGAGCGTGCACTCTTCTACTCTTCGCAGGGCATGAGACAACAGCAAACCTCATAGCTAGTGGGACACTAGCTCTTTTGAAGAATCCTGCGCAATTGGAGCGCCTTCGAGCGGACCCGACCTTGATTGACTCCGCCATTGAAGAGATGTTGAGATATGATGGTCCCTCGAAAGTGACTGTCCGGAGGGTCAGAGACTCATTCGTATTCGAAGGAATGCGTTTCGAAAAAGG
>DKAI01000051.1:0-2273 GCA_002450755.1 Deltaproteobacteria bacterium UBA6930 | reverse complement strand
AGCCGAACAGGCACCTGGGATTTGGTTGGGGAAGGCACTTTTGTTTGGGCGCGCAGTTAGCGAGATTAGAAACTAAAATTGCCATTACCAGGCTCATATCCCGGTTCCCAAAGCTCGAGCTAGCTCCCCAGGAGCTGGCTTGGGAGCCGACGGTTTTAGGACGTGCATTGAAGGGATTAGAAGTTCTCCCGGGCGACTCCTGATTCGCGTGCTAGAAACGGCCAAGCACTCCTTGAGAGAAGGTTTTTGGCAGTGACTCCGGTGGTTCGCTTGAGATTCCTGTTCAGTTAGCGTCTTGTTTATGAACCTCTGTCGTGGGACAATTAGTTCCGAATTCATTTACTACCGGAGGTCGGAATGAAGCATCGAGTTAGTAAAGTGCCAGTTGACCAGATAGCTCCTCGAGTCCGAGAACTGATGGGCGCTGTAGATGGGGCAATAGGTGGTTCCGAATGGATGCAGGTATTCGCCCATTCGCCCGAACTCTACGCGGATTTTTCTCAGTTTTATTACGACCATATCATGACCGAAAGTGACGGCATCACGGTTCGTCTTACAGAATTGGTAAGGCATCGGGTAGCCCTGCACAATGAATGTTATTTGTGACAGGGTGTTGTCTATGCCTCGGCGAGGCAACAAGGTGTAACAGAAGAAGTGGTCGTTGCTGTTAGAGAAGATCCGCAAGGAGATCTTTTTGACGATCGAGAAAGGGCCGCTCTTCGTTTGGCGGATATTATTGCTGGAGATCACAAGAAGGCTACGGATGACTTGTTTGACGATTTGCGAGACCATTTTACTGAACCAGAGATAATCGCTCTTGGGTGGAGAATTTCGATTTTTACTGGCTATGGGAGGTTCTGTGCAGTGCTCGGTCTAGACTCAGCCGGTAACACATGCGCTATTGCTGAGGCAGCTGGCTCATAGAAAGTGCCATCCGAATAGGATTAGAATTTATCTTTCTAAAGCACAGCATTTTTTTAAAGGATGCAGAGCGAAGGGTCGATGATCAAACTCAGAAGAAGAGAAGTAATCAGAAAGACACTACTCGGTTCGTCGTTACTTGTCGTTTCACCGACTATTATCCTCGAAATTTTACCTCACTCTGTTTGGGCACAGAACGGTCTTAGCGAGAGGCAATCGAAAACTCTTACGGGAATAGTCCGTTGTTTATTTCCTCATTCCGGACTCGATATTTCAATTTATCAAAATGTTGTCACTGCCATCGAACGAGATGCACTCGCGAGAGTTTCGTTCAGATCGCTTCTTTTGTCAGGTTTGGAAGCGCTCGATAAAAAGAGCCAAGGTTCATGGCTGGATTTGACGAAGGAAAAACAGATAGAAAATATCGCAGCGTTCGAAGATACAGAGTTTTTCAAGGCTCTTTGGCAAAAGGCGAGCTATCTCCTTTATCAAGAGCAAGAGGTTTGGGGGAAGTTTGGTTACGAGGGTCCCTCTTATCCCAAAGGAGGGTATGTGTCCCGGGGATTCGATGATATCGGCTGGGTCCCGGGAGAGTAGAAAACTATGGACGGTCGAATAGCATCGTGACTGTTATCAGCCAGGACGAAAAGGTAGTCGTTGTGATCGGGTCAGGTGCTGGTGGCGCTACAGTGGCCAATGAGCTTTGTAGAAAAGGCATCCAGTGTGTGCTCTTGGAAGCTGGTCCAGCAATTGATTCAAAAGATTTCGTAAATGACGAATTCGTCATGGCTAAGAGACTCACGTGGGCCGACGAGCGAACCATGTCCGGGGATGCGCATGTAGCCAAAGCACATGCCGGACCGACATGGACTTGTAAGAGCTTAGGTGGCACGACAACCTTTTGGGCAGGGTGCTGTCCGCGGTTTCAAGAACATGAGCTTAGGGCGAGTAGCACCTATGGAGAGATTAAGGGCGCTGACTTAAGAGATTGGCCTTTGGGTTTAGAAGACCTCTTACCATATTACGTGCGTGCCGAAGATAAGATGGGCGTAACCAGGACACATGGTATTCCTCCGCTTCCTGGAAATAACAACTTTCTTGTTATGAGGGAAGGCGCTAAGCGCGTTGGCTATTCAAACGTGACAACAGGTAGGATGGCGATTAATAGTGAGCCTCGCGATGGTCGAAGTGGGTGCTTGCAGTTGGGTTTTTGCATCCAGGGATGCAAGAGCCAGGCTAAGTGGTCGACTTTGTATACAGAGATCCCCAAGGCACGAGACACCGGAAGGTTTGAATTGCGAACTCGTTCCATGGCAATCCGCATTGAACACGATGACCAGGGCAAGGTAGAT
>DKAI01000148.1 GCA_002450755.1 Deltaproteobacteria bacterium UBA6930 | reverse complement strand
TCTCCGATGCGATATAGCCTTCGACTGTGCTGGAATCCCAGAGTCGCTCCAACAGGCCGTCGATATGGTGAGGTTTGGTGGGTCGGTTTGTATGGTAGGGGTATCCGGTGGAACCGCTTCAATTCAACCGATGCGTTGGATGATGAAAGAGATTTCGGTTGACACTTCAATTTTGTTTTCACTTGACGAGATGTCAATTACCATCGGACTAATCGCCGATGGACGGATTCGCACGGACGGCTTCGTGGCACGTACAATTAACCTTAATGATTTGCCCGGGATGATTGATTCTTTGGCGAGTCGTCGAGTAGAAGCAATTAAGATCCTGGTAGATCCTTCCGAGGGATAAGCGGACTCAAAGAACAATACCTTTCCGGTTTAGCTCTTCTACTACTTCAGTCGTGAAGCCAAGTTCCTTAAGAAGCTCATGGTTGTGTTTCCCCAAGGCTGGAGCTCCCGATCGAACCTTCGTAGGAGTTTTTGAAAATTTTGCGGGAGGCCCAGGAACAGGTATGGAGTTGTTTTCCGTTTGAATGATTTGTAACATTTCCCGTTCTTGAACGATATTGCTTGAAGCGGCTTCGGCGTACGTTTGCACGGGTGCAGCGGGAAGACCTGCCTCCGCTAGCCTTCTGACGACCGTCTCAACGGTCTGATCTTTCGTCCAGTTGTCCACGAAACGATGTACGGTGTCTCGCTGTTCGATCCTTTTGAGGTTTGTAGCGAAGCGTTCATCCGTAGCGAGCTCTGGTTGTCCTATTACCTTTGTAAGAATTTGCCAATGGCTATCGACAATGATTCCGAACATGACAAGTCCGTCTTTGCAAGTAAAAACTTTTGCGGGGGCCGCCACTCTGAATTCATTTCCAAGCCTCGGGAGTGGGACTCCCATCGCACCAAGTGTCAGATAAGGGTTTTGGAACAACATTGCATCGAGAAGGGAAACATCTACGTGCTGTCCTTCTCCCGTCTGGTCTCGGTGTCTAAGCGCACCTAGAACGGAGATGGTGGCGTGAAGCCCACCCAAGTCGTCACCGATAAAAGTTGGAGATTTGGTTGGGGTACCTTTGGGTTCTCCACTAAGAGATAAAAAGCCACTTTCTGCCTGTGCAAGTGGATCGTAGCCGGGACGAGAGCTGTTTTCACCGTACTGACCGTATCCGCTTATCGATACCATTACTATGTCTTTACGAATTTTACAAAGATCCCGGTATCCAATTTTCCATCGATCGATTGTGCCAGGCCTTAAGTTCTCGATTACGATGTCCGACGTTTTGACGAGCTTTAGGAAGATTGTCCTTCCTTCTTCAGAGTTCACGTCAAAGGCCATGCTTCGTTTGTTACGGTTAATTGTAGCCTGCATAAATGATAGTGGCGGATTTGTTCCGGGAAGTATAGGAGGGGCAATTCTCGCAACGTCACCCTTGGGGTGCTCTACCTTAATAACGTCAGCACCCATGTCGGCGAGCATGCAGCCACACATGGGTCCTGCCCATGTCGTAGTAAGTTCAATAACCCTTAATCCTTCTAAAGGACCTTGTAAGTCATTTCTCTTATCGGCATAGAATTCATTTTCTTTCAATGAGCCACCTTCGTCTTGCTCAAGGTCTTAAATTAGCGTCCAGGAGGCGTATGTAGGATTTGAGGAGCCCCGCGTGACTTTGTTGTCCTGTTCAAGCTTTAAGAGGTGATGGGTTATCGATTGCGTTGCGGCTTCATAGAGATTTTCGGGATAGGAAGCATATATTATTCTGACGATTTCAATGGGCGTAAGTGATTTCTTTTTAAGGCATTCCACTACCTGTGTTTCTCTGGCCATTCGGTGGGAAATGTATTCGCGGATTTTTTCGCAGCCGTCTTCAATTACGGGACCATGGGCTGGATAAATACGCTTGGGGCTTAGTCCAAGCATATGCTCAAGGGAGTTCATGTATTGTCTTAGGTCTCCAGTTTCCATAGGAATTACTGTCGTTCCAACGCCCAAAATATTATCACCAGAAAACATGGAACCTTCCTCTTCCAAAACATAGACGAGATGATCAGGAGCATGCCCAGGAGTGTGATGAGCGCAAAGAGTGGCTCCTTCTGTTTCAATTCGATCACCGCTTGAAAGAGGATTCGCTTCTAGGTCGTGTGGATCGTCAAAGTCCGGATAACGAAGTTTATGAACTCGTAAAGGTCCAAATCGTTTTCGGATTTGAGCTACACCACCCAGATGATCACGGTGTCCGTGTGTTAGGACTATTTCTTGAATGCCTTGGCAGCCGGCGCTTTCAATTGCAGATTCGAGTACGGATAGGTAGCTCTCGCGACCCTCTCCCGTATCGAGCAGTAAACGCCGTGGTCCAGTGCCTATCAGATAAGTATTGGTGCCTGGTCCTGTGAAGACACTAGGGTTTTGGCCGAGAGCAACGGTTACTTGTTCAGATAAAACGTCTGTATCCGGAAGGCTTAATCCTTGCATTGTTTGGGCAGTTCGATTCAAAATTCGACTCCTTTCTTTGCGGTATGATTGTAAAAGGCTAGGACTCTCCCGCAACTGTCATTTCAGCGATCCGGATAGTTGGAGCAGCAACATTTCCTTGCCAGAGTAAATCATTTCCAATGCCGTCTACGGATAAAAGCATTTTGGAAAGATTCCCTGCGATCGTAATCTCTTCGACGGGATGAGAAATTTCTCCTTCTGATATCCAAAGTCCTGCAGCGCCTCTTGAAAAATCTCCCGTGGTTGGGTTAAAGCCATGCCCAAATAGAGACGTAACGTAAAGTCCATTACCGACCTCTGAAATTAGCTTTTCAGGAGGAAGCTCTCCGGGTTCGATCCAGATGTTACTGGGGGCGGGGCTGGGACGGCTGCTTGCGGATCTTGAGGCACTACCTGTAGAGGTGAGGTTAAGCTTTTTTGCCGAATATGCGTCTAAAAGGAAGCTGTTGAGTCGACCTTTTTCTACGATCATTGTTCTTCGCGTAGGTAGGCCTTCGCCATCGAATGGTCGACTTCCAAGGCCTGCTTTGAGTCTACCGTCATCGATTATGGTAAGCAGTGAATTAGCAATATTGTCACCCAGTTTGTCCGCCAAGAAAGAAGTCTTTCGATACACAGCCGATCCAGTAACACACGTCGCAACATGTGAGAGTATACTTCTTGAAGTGAGCGGATCGAAAATTACAGGGACTTCGCACGTAGGTACCTTTACCGCCCCAAGGCGACGAATTGCTCGTTCTGCGGCGCGGCGACCTACCAGTTCAGCATTTTCTAAAGCGCTTCGCTTTCGCGCAGTCGTTGCCCAAAAATCGGTTTGCATGGAGTCATTTTCTTTCGCTATTGGCATCGAGAACAAGCTATGTCTTGCACTAGAAAAAGTGCCGAAGAAATCTTTGGAATTCGCGTAGTGAATTTCAAGAAACTCCGCGCTTGATTCAGAACCCTCCGAATTACTGATCCGATCGTCATGGTTGCGCGCCGCGAGCTCTGCAGTTCTAGCCTCTTCTATATGATTGTCGACTGAAAACGACAAGTCGTTTTCGTCGAAAAGCTCGAGATTTGCGTTGTCGTCTATAACCTCTTTTTGTGGTAATCCAGCGAACGGGTCTGGAGCGGTAGCCTTAGCGAGGTTGGCGGTTGCGTCGACTAGATCGATTAAAGAGTCTGTTGAAAGGTCACTTGTAGAGGTCACGGCAGTACAGATTCCATCTCGAGTCTCAATCATTGCTCGAAGACCAAGGCTCCGTTCACTAGACTGCTTAACGAAGTCGATTTCGTCTTTACGAACACGAGTCTCGATTGCGTTACTTCTTATTAATAACGCGTCGACCTGAGCTGCTCCCGCCTTCTGTGCTCGGCTAAGTACCATCTCGAGTATATCTACACTCAACCTTCAGTTCCTCCAACAGTTATTGCGTTTAAACGAACCGTAGGCATCCCGACACCTACTGGTACGGATTGTCCGTCCTTGCCACAGGTACCCACGCCCCTGTCAAGTTCGAGGTCATTCCCGATTCCTTGTATTCGAGTTAATACGTCGGGACCATTGCCAATAAGGGTGGCCCCTCGGACGGGAGATTGAATTACGCCGTTTTCGATTTGGTATGCTTCTGTAGCGTTGAAGACAAATTTTCCATTAGTTATATCGACTTGTCCGCCGCCGAATGAAACAGCGTAAAGTCCTCTTTGAACGGATCGTATAAGATCTTCGGGTTCTTCATCTCCCGCTAACATAAAAGTATTTGTCATTCGTGGCATTGGCAAATGTGCGTAACTTTCACGTCGCCCATTCCCTGTCGGGGAAAATCCGGTTAGCCGAGAATTTTGCTTATCTTGCATGTAGCCAACAAGAATCCCGTCTTCTATTAGAACCGTCCTTTGAGTCGGAGTGCCTTCGTCGTCAATGTTGATAGATCCTCTTCTTTCGAAAAGAGTTCCATCATCTACTACGGTAACTCCTTTGCTTGCGATCCTTTGGCCGAGCTTGTCTGAAAATGCTGAGGTTCCTTTTCGATTAAAGTCACCCTCTAGACCGTGTCCAATTGCTTCGTGTAAGAGGACACCGGGCCATCCTGGTCCAAGTACGATGTCCATCGTGCCTGCGGGGCAGGCGACAGCTTCTAGGTTAAGGAGCGCCAATCGGACGGCTTCGTCCGTTGCAGGTTTCCATTCGTCGGGTTCTGCAAGACGATCGAAGCCGTAGCGTCCTCCAAATCCTTGATATCCAACCTCTCGGCGAGAACCGTCTTGGGCCTCTGCAATTACTTGAACATTCAGCCTAACCAGGGGTTGAATGTCGCTCTTGGGGTCCTCATCGCTTGCAAAGATCATCATATTCCGATTTTGAGTCACGACACTTGCCATTACCTCTACGATACGTGGGTCAAGTCTACGCGCATATGCATCGATTTCTCCTAGGAGAGATGTCTTCTGCTTGATCGATATGTCGCTTGAAAGTTGTTCTCCGGAATAGAGAGGAGTCGGTACGTTCCGAATGGGCGATACCGAAATAGACTTAGAATTTGCGGGCTTTTCACAAATCGCGCGGGCTGCGGTCGCGGCAAGAGTCATGCTGGAGACCGTAATTTCATCGGAATAAGCATAGCCCTGTCTCTCTCCGCTTTGAGCGCGGATCCCG
>DKAI01000190.1 GCA_002450755.1 Deltaproteobacteria bacterium UBA6930 | reverse complement strand
GATGTTCCCGCCCTGGTATAATTCGAAGGAGGCGACGGCTCGGCTGGCTAGGCAGTTTGCCAATCCGAATCTTCCGGGAAGTGTAGGAATAGGTGGCGACTGGGGTGATGTTACCGATGTAGATGAGATTCGGCAGCGAGTTTACGATCGTTACCCCGAGGCACAAGCAGATGGTCAGATGATTGCGGGTACGCCTGAATCCGTAATCCCACGACTAAAGAAGGTTCTTGATGTTCTGCGTCCAGGAATTTTTACGTTTTGGCTCGATGGCCCCGTTCCTCAATCGGATAGAAAGACATGTCTTCGTCTGCTTTCTGAAGAGGTTATCCCTGCGCTGAGAGAACATGGGAAAAAACTCGGCCTTCATTCGCCTTTTGTGAAAGCTCCTGGTTCCACTCCGATTAACTCAAGTGGAATTCCGGAACCGGTTTCATTCGCCGAACTATATTAGATTCGGAACTTCGTAAAAAGAGAATCTCGGCTTAATGCAGGGGTTCTCTTTTCTTTTGGGGAGAAAATGACATGGCAATTAAAGGAATTTTCCATATCAATGTCAATTGTACAAACCTAGATGTCTCTCAACCTTTTTATGAAAATCTCGGATTTGAGGTTGTACATGAGATTCCTGAAGGCAGTGATTCTGAGATGCTAAGAGGTTTGGGGTTAAAGCCAGACGGGAGTGCTCGTGCTCTCATTATGATGTTGGATAAGGCAGCGCCGAGAGGAGCTCGCTTGGATTTAATAGAATGGAGCAATCCCAAGACCCAAGGGAAAGTTTCAAACGATCTTTCTCGAGTTGGTGCTGTTAGGATTGCACTTTGGACAAAAGACATCGATCAGGAATACATGAGGCTTAAATCGGAAGGTGTGGAATTTGTATCCGATCCAGTAAAAATGGGTGATGTCCGATGGTGTTGTTTTTACGATCCAGATGGAATGACTTTAGAGCTTATTGATTTCGGATAATTTGCAAAGACATCTCTTCATATTGATCAAATCTTTCGATGGAAAAATTCTTCGTTAAAATTTTAAAAGTGCTCATCACATCGGTGGTGCTTCTAACTACATCAGGATGTCTTCTCAGTCCTGATCATCCCTTTTCAGCAAGCGAAACAGGCTCTTCAGTACCTATTGAGGACCCGAGTAAATGGAGAGTTGCGCACGTGTCATCGGAGAAGATCATTGATGTTAAAAAAGATCAAGATTATTGGAGAGAGGAGCTAAATCGATTGTTTGCCGATGAGAAGAAATCGGGGAATCGATGCGGAGAAATCATAAACCGTAGAGATCACCACCTGTGTTGGGTCTCGTTTTACGGCAAGAAGAAATCTGTGGTGGAAAAGAAAAGTCGTGAGCTGATTGACTCGAAGAATATTGATTATGCAAAGTCTTTTTTAGAAAAAGGACAAGCGTGGCGACTATTCAATGAGTCTAAATTGTACGGAGACGCACAGCGGGAACACTATTGGAAGATCTGTGATGCTCTGGAAGGACGCGTGCTACAAAAGAAGTGCTATGCAAGACGCGATTTTTCCCAGAAGATTTCGGAAACGCGCTAACTTTCTTCAATTCTCATTCTAAAAGTTAAGGGAGTTGGTATGGATTTCGGAATCTTTAGTTACAACAATGATATTGAAATGCGTCCTCAGGTTTTGGGAAAGGCGCTTGAAGAAAGAGGGTTCGAATCGCTCTGGTACGGAGAGCACGACCATATACCCGCCAGCCGGAAGACGCCTTACCCATTAGGAGGAGCCTTGCCGGACGAGTACATCCGTATGATGGATCCATTTCTTGCTCTTTCTGCGGCTGCTGCGGTAACGGAAAACCTAAAGCTGGGAACAGGGATTTGTCTGGTAATAGAGCGAGATGTTCTTACTCTCGCAAAGGAAGTTGCGACACTAGATAAAATTTCCAATGGACGATTCCTTTTTGGTATCGGGGGCGGTTGGAATGCAGAAGAAATGGAAAATCACGGGACACCTTTTGCGCATAGATTTAGGGTTTTGAGAGAAAAGATAGAAGCACTGAAGGCCCTTTGGACCGAGGATGAGGCTGCATACCACGGAAAATACGTATCGTTTGATCCAGTTTGGTCTTTCCCAAAACCCGTTCAGAAGCCACATCCACCGATATTGGCCGGATTTTTTAGTGAACTTGGGCAGAAGCGAGTAGTGAGATACTGCGATGGTTGGATGCCACTAGACGCGATGGTCGAAGATATACCGGCGACTTTCTCAGGGTTAAGACAACAGATGGAAGATGCGGGACGCGATCCGGAGACATTGGATCTATCAATTTGGACGACGCCTAACATTAATCCGGATGTGGAGAAACTAGATCAACTTTGTTCTGCCGGTGTTCAAAGAGTTGTTATATTTTCTCCGGTGGCTGGTTCCGAAACAGTTTTACCTTTTCTGGATCATTACGCAGAATTAATTCCTAAGTTTTCATAGGCTGCATAAATTGAGTGTTAGCTAAGCGCAGAAAAGGAAACTTTTGCTCAGTTCCAGGTCTTCTTTGAAGAGTTTTAAGATGTCACTTGGCGGAAGCGCAGGGGAATCGAACCCCCCGAGCCCGTGTTGCCACAGCCTCCTCTGGATTTGAAGTCCAGGCCCGGCACCAGCCTAGGAAGCGCTTCCAGGTATTTAATTACAGCATTTTAGAGCCCTGTGCCCGAGGTCTGCCGCAACTGCTGAGGTTTTGCAGGGATCAATTCATAATAGGCTGTTCGATTGATGCAACTTCTTGCTGAACCGTGCCAGTATTCTGCGGTGCTCCTCCATGGAGTCCATAGAGGTAAGCCCAGGCAGCCATGGTACGAATGGGGAGCTCAGGGTCCTCGAGGCTTTCTAGTGCTAACGGTAGCTCCTCGGTTCGTCCCCTCCATCCAATTGCCCATAACGACTGAAGTCGAACATGTTCGTCTTGGTCGCGTTCAAGGGCGCGTTTGAGAATCTCACCTGCAGGAACGCTTCGAGCCCAGCCGACTGCTTCAATTACTCTTCCTAAAACTAAGAAATGAATTGTTTCGGAGCCGACTACTTGTTTTCCAACTTCTATCACGACGTTTGCGTTTGCACGTTTGAGTGCACCTGCTGCAAGGGGAGCCCTTCGATCGTCGCCACTTAGAAGGGCGAGTACTAGTTGTTTTGTAGCTTCCTCGCTATGTCCAAGTCTGCTGAGGCTTGCCCAACTAGCCAGTGCAACCCCGGGCTCAGGGTCATTTCGTAATTTTAGTAAAGTATTGGCGATCT
>DKAI01000133.1 GCA_002450755.1 Deltaproteobacteria bacterium UBA6930 | reverse complement strand
TGCCTTTCCGACCTTGCGTCGGACTTGTTCACCGACGTACCTTACGCCCTTACCCTTGTAGGGCTCTGGTGGTCTCAGTTTCCTAATCTCGGCTGCAAACTGCCCAACCTCTTGTTTGGAACTCCCTTGTACACGAACAATGTTTTCCGAGACAGAAACCGAAAGTCCTTCAGGAACCATCATTTCGACAGGATGAGAGAAACCAAGGGTCAGTTTGAGCTTTTTCCCCGATGACTCCGCCCTATACCCAACACCTTGAATTTCGAGCTCTCGCTGAAAGCCTTGCGTCACTCCTTGAACCATATTTGATATAAGTGCTCGTACCAAGCCATGCGCCGCCTTCGAGACCTTCTTGTCGTCCGGCCTCGTAACCGTAACTCGCTCATCTGACATTTCTACCACGATATAAGTAGGAAAACGCTCGGACAATTGCCCCTTTGGACCTTTGACAGTTACCTCCCCACTGTCAATCGAAACCACGACTCCTTCAGGGACAACAACTGGATTACGACCAATTCGAGACATCTCTACCAGACCTCGCAAAGGACTTCGCCGCCCACTTTTGCATCACGAGCAGCGCGATCAGTCAGAACCCCTTTCGAGGTCGATAAAATCGCAACACCCAAACCGTTTCGAACTTTTGGGATTTCTTCCAGTCCAACGTATACACGTCGACTAGGGCGGCTCACTCTTTGCAGACCATCCACCATTGGATCACCATTGGTCCTATAGCGAATAGATATCCTTATCAGAGGCCTGCCCTCCTTAGTTTCAACTTCTACTGCTTCAAGAAACCCTTCTTCCTTCATCGCCTTTGCAACAGCCAGCTTCAATCTGGAAGAAGGACAGGTTGTATTCGGATGCCCTGCAACGCAGGCATTCCTAATTCGAGTAAGCATATCTCCAAGGGGATCGGTCATCATAAACGGTACCTATTGGCGAAACGGCATGCCGAGAAAACCGAGCAACGCTCTAGCCTCAACATCCGTTCTCGCAGTAGTGCATACAGTGACATTCATGCCAGTTATCTTCTCAATCTTGTCGTAATTAATTTCTGGGAAAATTATTTGCTCTCGGACACCCAAAGTGTAATTCCCGCGCCCATCAAAAGATTTCGGAGAAAGCCCCTTAAAATCTCTAACACGAGGAAGAGCAACATTTGTAAGTCGATCAAAAAATTCCCACATTTTCGTGCCTCTCAATGTGACCATACAGCCGATATTCTGGCCTTCTCTCAACTTAAAAGCCGCTACAGATTTTCTAGCCTTTCTAATTATTGGTTTCTGTCCAGAAATTTGCGCGAGCTCCTCATTGGCCCTTTCTATCAACTTAGGATTTTCAGTTGCTTCTCCAAGGCCTACGTTAAGAACGATCTTACTGATAACGGGGACCTGATGAAGATTCTTATATGAGAACTCCTCCACAAGCTGGGGAACTACGGACGACTTGTATCGCATTTGAAGTCTCGAATTCATCTCAGAGAACCTCCGGGGCGAGTGAAATTATTTTCATAAAACGCTTAGCTCTTAATTCACGAGCAACTGGCCCAAATATACGTGTACCAACCGGTTCCTTCTGAGCATCCAGAAGCACCGCAGCGTTGTCGTCAAATCGAATATAGGAACCGTCCTGCCTGGCAATTCCCTTTTTTGTCCGGACTACAACCGCCCGACGAACCTCACCTTTTTTTACCCTGGCATTGGGTATCGCATCTTTAACAGCCACAACGATAATATCCCCGACCGATGCATAACGGCGACGAGATCCTCCAAGAACACGTATGCATGCGACTTTACGCGCCCCGGAATTATCTGCTACTTCGAGTTTTGACTCTGGTTGAATCATTAGGGTTACCTAAGCGCCTCCGACCTTTCCAATATTCGCGCGGACTTTCCAGCGCTTTCGCTTTGAAAGAGGACGATGTTCTACGATTTGTACCTTGTCGCCGATCGAACAATTATTTTCTTCATCGTGCGCCATAAACCGAGAATACCGACGAACGTACTTCTTGAAGGATCTGTCACGAACAAGCCTTTCAACTCGTACCAAAACAGTTTTATCCATTTTGTCACCCACTACCGTGCCAACTAAAGTTCTACGCTGACCGCGATTCACGAACTTTCCTCCCGTTTTTCACGAATCACAGTTTCAATTCGTGCAACCTCGCGTCGCAAAGAACGAAGTCGTGCCGTATTTTCCAATTGGCCCGTGTCGTGCTTAACGCGGGTATTAAAGAGCTCACCACGTATTTCATTCTCCTTCGCCTGAAGCTCTTCTGTTGAAAGTTTCAAAAGCTCTTTTCCTTTCATCACAGCTCCTCCCTCTGTACGAAGCGTGTCCTAAAAGGCAACTTATGAGCTGCCAATCTAAATGCCTCTCGAGCTACCTTTATGCTTACGCCTTCCATCTCGTAGAGAACCTTGCCGGGCCTAACGACTGCAACCCATTCTTCCGGGCTGCCCTTTCCCTTACCCATTCGCGTTTCGGCAGGCTTTTTCGTAATCGGTTTATCTGGGAACACTCGTATCCAAATCTTCCCACCCCTTTTTACGTGACGAGTCATCGCGATACGAGCCGCTTCAATCTGGCGAGCTGTCATCCGACCGCCAGTTACTGCCTGCAACCCAAAGTCTCCAAAAGAGACATCGCTCCCACGGTAGGCCTTGCCTCTCATTCGGCCCTTCATCATTTTTCTATACTTCACTTTTTTTGGCTGTAACATGACCTTTACCTAGCTGCCGCCTGCTCATCGCCACGTTCGGCTAGAGAAGCTCCTCGAATCTCCTTATCTGGGACGTCGCCCCTGAAGATCCAACACTTAACACCAATAATTCCGTAGGTAGTCTTCGCTTCTGCCAATCCATAATCGATATCCGCCCTTAGGGTATGAAGGGGAACACGACCTTCAAGGTACCGCTCCCGCCTTCCCATTTCTGCACCACCTAAGCGACCAGAGCACTCCAGACGGATTCCTTCCGCCCCAAACTTCATTGTCGAAGTCAACGCTTTTTTCATCGCCCGTCGAAATGCCACCCTGCGTTCTAATTGCATAGCTATGTTCTCAGCAACCAGTTGAGCGTCGAGTTCTGCCTTCCTGATTTCCTTAATGTTGATGAACACCTCACCCGTGGCCAGCCCATCTAACTCTTTACGTAAAACTTCGACCTCTGCACCACGCTTTCCGATCAGAATTCCAGGCCGTGCGGTGTGAATATTTACGACAACTTTTTCACCGGTCCTGTCAACAACAACCTTTGAGATGCCAGCGTGAAAGAGTTTCTTTTTTATATACTTACGGAGAGTATGATCTTCTTCTACTTGATCAGCATAACGCTTTTCTGAAAACCAGTTCGACTTCCAACCATATAAAGTTGCGAGCCGAAATCCGTAAGGGTGAACTTTTTGTCCCACTCTTTTCTCCTCGCCCTAACGCTCGTCCAACACGATCGTTACATGACTTGTTTTTTTCTGTATCCATCCGGCCCGTCCCTGCGCACGCGCTCTAATCCGCCACATGCTAGGACCTTGATCCACAGTAATGGTGCTAACAAATAGGTTGTCTAGATCTATACCCGTCTTGTCGCGATTATTCTTATCTTCCGCATTCGCAACCGCGGACCGAACTAACTTTGCTAAGGGCTTCGAGAAACCTCGAACGGACATATCAAGAATTGCAAGCGCATCCTCAACATCCAACCCGCGAATCTGATTGGCCAAGAGTCTCGCCTTCTGAGGACTTACGTGCGTATTCGAAAGTCGAGCGGAAACCGACATTATCGTTTGACCTTTTTATCAGTCGCATGCCCCGTGAATTTGCGAGTCGGCGCAAATTCACCCAGGCGGTGACCCACCATATTCTCAGTCACATATACAGGCATAAAAAGCTTTCCGTTATGAACGTGAAATGTGATTCCGATCATTTCAGGGGTGATCATCGACCTTCTAGACCAAGTTTTAATTACTTGCTTTGATCCAGACTCCACCTGCTTCTCTACCTTTCGTTGAAGGCTTGTCTCAACATAGGGCCCTTTTCTTATTGAACGCGCCATTACTTTTTACCTCTACGCTTAAGAATGTATTTGTCTGAGCGTCCCTTTTTTCTCGTTTTTGCACCTTTGGTCGGCTTTCCCCAAGGTGTGCAAGGATGGCGACCTCCAGAGCTTTTACCCTCTCCTCCTCCCATCGGATGGTCGACAGGATTCATTGCTACACCCCGTACATTTGGACGGCGTCCTAACCATCGTGATCGTCCTGCCTTTCCGACTCGTCGGTTTTCATGATCCCCGTTGCCAACCTGTCCGATCGTTGCACTACAACGTACGTGTATTAATCGA
>DKAI01000002.1:31989-36550 GCA_002450755.1 Deltaproteobacteria bacterium UBA6930 | reverse complement strand
TGCTCATCGGTGTACACCTCCATCGACTACGAACTCACTGCTCGTGCAGTAAGATGATTCATCTGAAGCCAAGAACAGCGCAAGGTTAGCGACTTCCTCCGCCTGGGCGGCGCGTTTCATCGGAATCCCCTGCACAATCTTGTCCTTCTTTCCTTGCTTAATCCACGGAATCTCTTCCAACATGACGGTCTCTATAAGCCCAGGGTGGATCGAATTTACTCTTACATTGTGTCGACCCAGCTCTGCGGCCGCCACTTTGGTCATACCCCGAACAGCCCATTTTGTAGCGCTATAGGCCATCGTGTAAGGTTGACCTTCGAGGCCTGCTACCGAAGAAATATTAACGATCGAACCTTTTTGCTGTTCCTTCATCGGTGCAGCTACCGCGCGCATTCCCAAGAACACACCCGTCTGATTTATTGCGATCATACGTTCCCAATCAGCAAGGGAGGTGCTTGTGACTGAATCCGCCTGAAAAATGCCAGCGTTGTTAATAAGTACGTCTATACGACCGAGACTCTGGATAACTTCGGAGACAACATTTTCCCACTCTTTCTCGCTGGTGACATCGTGATGAATGAAGCGACCACCAATTTTATCGGCACACTTTTCTCCATCTTCGTCCAGAATGTCTGTAAGTACTACGGTCGCACCTTCTCTCGCGAAGATTTCACCTTCTGAAGCTCCTTGTCCTCTGGCTCCACCGGTAATTATTGCAACCTTGTTTTGTAGTCGTCCCATCGATTTTTGAAGTTCTCCTAGGTGTTAGTATCTTTGATACCTTTCAGAGGTTATTGCCAATAAGGCTATATGCTATCACGGTTACGCGGCAGCTTTTATCTCCAAGTGACTGAGTTTAGGAGCGACTTCTTGAATTATTAATTCTAAAGAGTGCTTCCAAGCCTCGGGGTTCTCCACGTAGTCGAACCCAAATACAGTCAGCATTCCGAAACCGCCCACGTCTTCATATACTTTCTCAAGCTTTTCCGCGACAGTATCGGGAGATCCGATAAGCCAGTTATGCTTCGCGCAATACTCGACAGTGACTTCGGAGTCCGGCACTGCGCTGTCATGCTTTAAGAAATCGAGGAAGCCAAAATTGCCCAAAAGGGGTAAGAAGTACTCTCGATTCATCCTGCCCATCGGTCCATTGACTGCGAGGTTATATGCCTCTTCATCGGTATCGGCCACGAAAATTTCACGCACTTGACGCCACTCGTTTCGGTCCGGAACGCGACCGGTTCTCTGGGCACCTTCTTCAACGGAGTCCCAATGACTTCCGATATAGGTTGGGTTCAGATTAAGACTCAAGGGCATGTAGCCTCTTTCGCCAGCAAGTTTGAGAGTGTCCGAACCCTGGGAGAGCCCAGCGACACCAATGGGAGGGTGAGGCTTTTGCAAAGGTGAGAGGTGAGGCTTGAGGGTTTCGAACATGGTTTCTTTTTTGCTAACGGACCAATACTTTCCGACGTGGTCGAAAGGTGCTTCCTCGGTCCATAGCCGAAGAATTATTTCTAACGATTCGCGTGTCATTTCACGGTTTTCGCCACCCATGCCGTCGACGTTAAACATTGCCCAGTCGCTGGGGAGCCCGCCCGCTGCAACTCCAAAATTAAATCGGCCCTCTGAAATATGGTCCAAAACGCAAGCGCGATTGGCTAGTTCGGCGGGATGATGATACGGAAGAAGGAATCCACCGGGCCCAATTCGTAGGTTCTTGGTCTCCCGAAAAGCCTGAGCCACTAGCAAATCTGGTGCAGGGTTCGGCTCCCAGGGAGCGGTGTGGTGCTCCCCGATCCATGCCTCCGTGTATCCAAGTTCATCCAACCATTTCAGAACTTGTAGATCCCACTCCATTCCTTCTCGGATATCACGTTCAGGGGGATGTGACGGCATTGCAAAAAAACCAAAACGCATGGGGCTCTCCTTGGAGAAACTAGTTGCCTGGATGCTATCACGAGGCCTGGGCCTTGCGTTCTACTGCGCAAGTTCAAGGGTCAAAAATCCGAAATTAGAGAGCTCCTATAGCTCTAGTGCTCTACGGAAGAAAAAGTATGGGTCGAATTCAACCCACTTGGGCACTATGAGCACCGTCCACAGGCAGCATGACGCCGCTCACGAATTTCGCCTCGTCCGAGGCAAGGAAGAGTGCGGCGAAAGCTACGTCCCAACCTGTCCCCATCTCTCGGTTAAGAGGAACCATCGCATCCCGTTCGGAAATCACCTGCTCCTTAGCAATCCCTCGAGATTTTACATTCCCTTCAATTGCCATTGGGGTGTTCATCAAGCCAGGCATTATCACGTTCGCTCGGATGCCATGCTTCGCATTACCTACGGCGAGCGCTTGGGTATAAGCATTAATGCCTGCCTTGGACGTTTTGTAAGCAATCAACGGCAGAGAACAGATGGCCGCAATGGAAGAGATGTTTATTATCGAGCCTGATCTTTGCTCACGCATTAACGGTAATGCTGCTTTGCAAGGCATGACAACACTCTTAAGATTGACGTCAAGAATCCAGTCCCAGGTTTCTTCTTTAATATGCGCGGGACCGGCATCTCCTTCGGCAACCCCAACGTTGTTATGCAGGATATCAAGCTTCCCGAAAGCTTTAGAGCAAGCCGCGACCATCTCCTTACAACCATTCTCAGAGGTTGCATCGGTTTCGTAGGAAGCGGCCTCGCCACCCTCCGAGTGGATCATAGAGACGGTATCATCGGCAGATTCGATTCTTCGGTCGACTACTAGTACACGTGCTCCTTGCCGAGCAAAGGTGATCGCAGTAGCCCTACCGTTACCGATAGTGTCTCCGGGTGTTTGTCCGCCACCAACGACAATTGCGACTTTCCCTTCGAGTCTTCCGGCCAATGTGCTTCTCCTGTTAAGTTTGCTTGAATTATACCGCCGTATAGCCACCATCTACGGGAATGACTGCACCGTTGGTAAAGCTGCTTTCGTCGCTTGCAAGGAACACCGCAAGATGAACAACCTCATCGGATCGACCGATGCGTCCTACGAGGTGAGCGTCCCCAACGGCTTTAAAGAAGTCATCTTTGGCGATGTCAAGGTTCTCTAAGTATTTGAGTGGCATCGGCGTGTCGATAGCGCCCGGAGCGATCGAATTGACACGAATCTTATGTTGCTTGAGATCGTTTGCGAGACATCGCGCGAGTTGTGCCACACCTGCTTTAGAAGCACCATATCCAGCCATGGAATCAAAACCTACTAGTCCGCCTGTAGAACTGATATTTATGATTGAACCGCCATCTCCTTGATCTGCCATGTGTTGTGCAGCCAACTGAGTCAATCTGAAGGTTGCTCGCACGTTAACATTTAGAACAAGGTCGAGTTCTTCCATCGTGTGGCTGAGAAATGGAGCACCAACCATTGCGCCGTGGTTGTTGTAAAGGACGTCGATACGGCCGAATGCATCTAGAGTGGTCTTTATAATTCTCTGAAGATCACTTTCAACGGTAACATCTGCAGGTACGTACAAGACGTTCCCCTCATGCGCTTTCATAGTGCTAGCGAGTACCGAGGACCCGTCGTCACCCAAATCACTCGCGACTATTTTCGCGCCTTCGGCTGCGAAAAGCTCGACGGCTACCTGACCTTGTCCACCAGTTGCTCCTGTAATAATGCATACTTTATCTTGTAGTCTTCCCATTTTTTCCTCCTGCTGGGGAACCAGCGTACCATCAAACTCGCTTCCCCGCGGGTTTTGTGAGGGTTTGTCAGCAAAACGAACTTTCAACACATTTGTTTTGCTTGTGGCGACACAGTAGCCGAGGGGATGTGACCTGGTCCTTGTTCAGGAAGTCCTACTGCGAATTATTATGGATATTCGTCAAAAATAGGGAGATGACTAGCGCATTTCTAGGAAAGCTATGCTTCAGACTGGTGGAGACTTAGGAAATGAAGAAGCCCGGACTTTTTGCACTATCCGAACTTGAATCGGCAGCAGATTGGGTAAAGCAAAAACTTGGAGAAACTCCTACTAGGCATTGGCCGCTTCTCTCAGATAGGCTCGGGGCTGAAGTTTGGGTGAAACATGAAAACCACAACTTAACGGGATCTTTTAAAGTACGTGGTGGCCTGTTCTATCTTTCGAAGAAGAGGCAAGAAGGTCAAACATTTAAGACAGTTGTCGCTGCGACAAGAGGTAACCACGGCCAGAGTGTCGCTCTTGCAGCCTCTCGTTTGGGTCTCAATTCTGTGACAATTGTTCCGCAGAATAATAATCCTGAAAAAAACGCTGCAATGGTCTCTCTGGGCACTTCCTTGATAGAGATGGGGCAGGATTTCCAAGAGGCATATGATTACGCCCGGAATAGGTCCTCCCATGAAGGCTGGCATTTGGTTCCCTCGTTTGATTTGGATCTGCTGCCAGGTGTCGCCAGTTATGCGATGGAGTTCTTTAGAGACGCACCCGCTTTGGACGTGGTTTTCGTTCCTATAGGGCTCGGATCGGGAATATGCTCCGTAGCTGCGGCGAGGGACGCACTTGGGTTGCGAACACGTATTGTTGGGGTGGTCTCTTCGGGTGCGCCCGCCTATGCAGTA
>DKAI01000002.1:25850-31692 GCA_002450755.1 Deltaproteobacteria bacterium UBA6930 | reverse complement strand
CCCGCCTATGCAGTATCTTTCGAACAGAAAAGAGTGGTCGAGACAGGCCCACCCCAGACTCTCGCTGACGGCCTAGCCGTGAGAGTTCCTGATCCGGTGGCACTTCAGTTAATTTTGAAACGGGTCGATAGGGTCGTTCAGGTAAAAGATGAGGAAATCGCTTCAGCGATGTCTTGCTACTTTACTGATACACACAATATAGCTGAAGGCGCAGGAGCTGCGCCTTTAGCTGCCGCCTTGGCTGAACGGGAAAAAATCGCAGGAAACCGCGTTGGGCTTGTCTTGTCGGGGGGTAACGTGGACAGGGCTACTTATATTTCAGTGTTGGATGCTAAGACTAAAGAATCGCACTGATTGCGGAGGGCAAGAAATTGTCGTACACCAAGGACCTCGATGGGGACTGAAGCGAGAAAATTTGATGGACGATGAGGAAGGATGGGTTGGCGGTTGATTGATCGAATTGGTTCTTGGGTGTCGTTAGCCTGTGTCGTTCATTGTCTCGCCTTGCCAGTTGCGGTGGGGGTGCTGCCACTCCTTGGTTTGCAGTTTTTGGCAGATGAGCGTGTTGAAATTGGATTCCTCGTAATTGGAGCCTTGTTTGCGCTTATCGCGACGTTGTGGGGATTACATCGACACGGCGCTGTGCGGGTAGTTGCTGTATTTTCGGCTGCTATCGGGGTGATGCTTTGGGGATATCAAGTGGGAGAAGAGACGATTGAAGGACGGCTTATTTTGGCTGCCGGGGCATTTGCTCTTTTCCTCTCACATCGATTGAATCGTCGACTTTGTGAGTCATGTCCGGATGATGATCACGTTGATCGCAGCTGATCCGTGTTCTTTCTTCCTCCGCAGGAGAAGTCTATGGCGGAAGTTTCGATTTGCTCCTGTTTCTGTGGGATCAGGTCGTTAAGATATCTATGTAATGACATCAAGCGGAATATTATTACTTATAACAGCGATAAAAATAGTTGCTCTGAGCGCCCTCCTTGCCTGGGTGTTTCGAAAAATCCGATCTCGTGAAACTGGCCGTAAGAGCTAAGCCTGGCAAGAGGTGGCCAAGGAATCTAACGTGTAAGTTAGCCGAAAGGGGTTACTGAATTTCATATGGCATGTACAAAAAGCAAAAAGAAACGAAAGCAGCACTTGAACAAGCGTCGACACAAACGTCGCGAGGAAAGAAAGAAGCTAGCTCGCACCCGAAAATAAGTTCTAATTTCGATTTTCCGGATTTCTCGCGGTAAATCGTTGGAGGCTCCAATGTCGGAATCTTCACTCAGCGATCAGGCGAATGCCCTTATTGAACAGGTTCCTCGGATTCCGGCGCTTCTGGAAATTCGTGAGATCAGACTTCGCGCCGATCAACCTCCCTGGAGTGATACGGGGGTTGAACTCCTTTCAGGTCAATGGATAACGATTCTTGGAAGCGGGAGAGTTAGCTGGTCAAGTCGAGAGCAGGAGCTATGGGCCGGACCCAAGCATCATCTTTGGGGTAAGGTCGGGCGTTCTGGGAAAATATTTAATCCGACCCAGGATACGACGACGATTCCTGTTCTTGGATCTGGGAGGCTTTTTCTGGGTCTTCTTCATGGATTCTGGGCTAACGAAAGAGGTGTACTTGCGAGTGACGAAAAAGCTTACAAAGGGTTAACAGGAGAGATTGTTGCGACGGTATTAGTGTGGGCGAACGATCCGAGTCAAGAGCTAGTCACCCTTGGTGGTCTTACTAAGATAGACGCGATTGTCGCGGAGGCCAAAAGACATAAGGACCCCGTGAAGACACCTGAGGGGTGGAGTTACCTCTTTGAGACAGGATACGGAGATATTTTCCGAGACGTCTCGACTGAGTACGGGTCTGGCATCGAAGTAAAACTAGATAATGCGCAAGGAATTATTCGCAAGCCGGTGAGATTTCCTCTCACTGAAAGCACGGAATTGTGTTGGAGATGGAAGCTTGATCAGTTTCCGAGTTCCGTTTCTGAAAATACGGTAAGGACACACGACTACTTTTCTATCGCTTGCGAGTTTGAAAACGGTAGAGATCTTACTTGGTTCTGGAGCTGCGACATTCCGTCTGAAACCCATTTCGGTTGTCCAGTGAGAGAATGGAATTTTAGAGAAGTTCATTACTGCGTGAGAAGTGGTGATAAACAATTGGGGACTTGGATCGAAGAGCGCCGTAACGTATTCGATGACTGTAGGGCCGCTTTAGACGAGGATCCGGGAGGCGTTAATCACATTTGGCTAATAGCAGTTAGTAGCTTTCAGCATGGAAAGGGTCTATGTACCTTTGCTGATGTGTGGCTTCGCGACGGCGATCGTTCAATCAAAGTTCTTTAACCTTGATATCCGGTTGAGTGTAGGGGCTCTGTTTGGTTATCTGCTTACTGAAGTTATTAGACCTAAATCAGGTCTTTAAAACTGGTCGAGCTCTTTGGTTGTAAAGCATCTTACGAATTTTGACCTGCTCTTCTTCCGAGAGCTTCGAGAGATCCATCGAGAGGTCACTTCCAGCTTCCATTCCTCGCTTTACTGCAGGACGATCGCTTAATTCGTCAAACCAGCGCTTAAAATATGGAAACTCTTCAATGTTTTGTTCTTGAGCCTCCCAATTGACACACCAGGGGTAGCTAATCATGTCGGCAATGGTGTATTCGCTGCCTGCCAAGTAGGGGCTTTCGTAGAGTCGGTTGTTTAGAACACCGTAAAGCCGGTTAGCCTCATCCGTGAAACGGCGCACCGCGTAGGACTGATCGCCTTCACGGTCTCCAAGGCGCAAGAAATGGCCACATTCCCCAAGCTTCGGTCCTTGATTCGCCATTTGCCAAATTAGCCACTGATTTACTTCGTGACGACCGCGAATATCTTGTGGATAAAACTGGTCGGCTTTCTCCGCGATATACAGCATGATGGCACCCGATTCGAAAATCGCAATTGGTTCTCCGCCATCGTTAGGGCTTTGGTCGATGATGGCGGGCATTCGATTGTTGGGACTAATTTTCAGAAAGTCATCCTTGAATTGGTCCCCTTGACCAATCGCGCACGGTACAATTCTGTACTCGAGTCCGCACTCTTCAAGGAGTATTGAAACTTTTTTCCCGTTGGGTGTAGGCCAATAATGAAGATCAATCACTGTTTATTATCTCCTTGTTTTTTTAAAGCGCCGTAAAGTTGTTGCAAAGCCCTAAGGGTAGGAAGGTTTAGAATACTGATTTATGACGTTCTCTCTAGACTTAATCCTAACGCATTGGATGGCCACTCTGTTCGATGAGTGCGCTTGAATTTATCCCTAACTCGTTTTAAGCAGCTTTCCGAGCGTTATGGAACGCGATGCCCCTTGGTTAAGGCCATGTTCTGTCTTGTCGACATGAAAAATTTCCATCTGCGATGATTTTATGATTAAAATTATGAAAGAGTGGTTCGGCAATCTATGCTTCATAAAGAAGTGGTCAGACTGTTGCTTCAGTATTGGAAATTGTTGAGGGAAATGGATGGTTAAATCTCAAAGTCCCAATCAAAACTTGCACGAACTTTCACGCACTCCAGGGATTTCTTGGCCGGCTATGCTTTTATTCATTATCTCTATTGGGCTATACGCTGCAGTCTCGGCTTTAGCCATATCAGGGGTACTGTCCCTCTGGGCCGCGAGTTTTTTAAATGGCTTTATTTTGTATCTTTTGTTTTCGCCTATGCATGAGGCCCTTCACAGAACGCTATCGACGAATAGATTTCTTAATGAAACCATTGGGCGAATATCATTAGCAGCCTTTATTCCCGCCGCTCCATTGGAAATTGCCCGGTGGATACATTTAAAGCACCACGCCTATACGACTCACGATATAGATCCCGATAATTTCATGCATCACGGTCCATGGTATATTTTGCCGTTGAGGTGGGCCAATTTGGACATTTATTATTTGGCGGCATTTTTTCGAACTGACGAAAAATCCGTCAAGGAAAGAAGGCCCGTAGTTTTCCTCTACCTGTTGTCATTTGCCGCGTTGATTGCAGGGTTTATCTTTGCAGGCCTATTTTTTGAATTCGTTGTTTTATGGTTTTTGCCAACGCGCATTGCGCTTGCCCTTGTGGGGTTTATTTTTGTGTTTTTGCCGCATTACCCAGCGCAAATTCCAGCCAAAGAAGACAAATACAAGGCAACAACCATTCGCCTTGGTAAAGAGTGGCTGCTAACACCCTTTATGGTCTATCAGAACTATCACCTTATCCATCACCTGTACCCAAGCGTTCCGTTCTATAAATATATTAAAGTATGGAACCTGCGACGCGATGAGTTAATGCAGAAAAACCCAGCTATTCAGAATGGACTCAAGCTTCGTCCTAGTTGGAAATAGGCTTTTCTAACTTCCAAACAAAGTGCTGTGCTAATAAACTTTCCGCTATTTGAGGCACTAGGTAGCGAAATTTATATTTCGGCCCTTTTATTGGTCTCAGTAAGTGAGTCAATAATGCATTTTTTCCGAAAGATGCGTGGCTTTGCAAGGTAAACCCTGAGTCGTGAAGAATGTTATTTAGAGATTTCTTTGTGAAGAAACGAAAGTGATAGCCTTCTTGTTTAGGGGCGTGACCTGTAAGTGCTCTGAATCTATAAGTCCAGTGGACAACATTAGGTGTCGTTAATATTAGCCAACCACCGGGACGAATAACGCGATAGAGCTCTCTTATGAGGAACTCCGCTTGAATGACGTGTTCGATAACTTCTATCAGAGTTATTCCCCCAAGCGAATCACTAGCGAAAGGCAAGGGGTGGTTTAGATCGGTAACTAAGCTCGGAAAACCCAGCCTTAAAGTGGATTCGGCATTGTGACGTGTAATGTCTAGTCCAAATCCTGAAAGTCCTTTTGTATTTGCATGCTGTAGCAACTCGCCTTGTCCGCACCCCATATCCATCCAGCGTTCCAGTTCTTTATTCGGAAGGAGGGTATAGGCGTATCGGTACCAGGGTCGATCAAGGTCGCGACTACGCACGAGATCGGACCATCGGTCAACATGGGCACTAATTTCGGGTTTTGGGTTTGTAGGTTTACTAGCCACGTCTGGAACTCTGTCTTTATTAGACGATATTTGCAAGCGTGATGGTAATAAATTCGCGGTTGGACGGCAGTCGCCTTATTCTGATGTCATAACGATAAAAAGGGGCAGGAATGACAGACGAGGATGTGGTTTGGCGCGCTTCGGAAGAAGTGGATGCAAGATCTAATACCCGCCGTTTTATGTCAAAGCACGGGATTGAAACATATGAGGACCTTGTTCGACGGTCATGTGCAGACCCCGAGTGGTTTTGGCCAGAAGCTATTTCTTATCTGGGGATTCCTTTTATCCAACCTTATGAAACTGTGAGAGATCTTTCGGAAGGAAAGCCTTTCGGACAATGGTTTCCTGAAGGTCGAGTGAACCTGTCCGAAATGTGTGTCGATCGTTGGGCTTTGGAGACTCCAGAGAAAATTGCGATAAAGACCGTTCGTGAGGATGGGCGCCGTACCGATTTGACCTATGCGCAACTTATGGATTCGGTTTCCCGAACTGCAGGTTGGTTAGAGTCCGAAGGTATGAGGCCCGGAGACACTGCTGCTTGCTTTCTTCCAATGGGAGCTGAAGCAGCGATTGCGCTTTTGGCGGTGGCGAGGATTGGTGGCCTATTCGTCCCGATCTTTTCTGGCTTTGGCCCCGAGGCGATAGCGACTCGACTGCAAGACTCGAAACCTAAGTTTCTTTTTACTGCCGATGGGGTTTTACGAAGAGGGGCGACGTTGCCAATGAAGGAGACCGTGGACACGGCAATTGGCTTGGGATGTGAAGTTTCTCGAGTGGTTGTCGTTCCTTATGC
>DKAI01000002.1:20766-25477 GCA_002450755.1 Deltaproteobacteria bacterium UBA6930 | reverse complement strand
TTTCAGAGTTTAGTTTCGCCACGACCCATTCCATGCGAAGAGCCCGTACTTCTGGGGTACACCTCCGGGACGACTGGAAAACCGAAAGGTATCCTATTGCCTCATGGAGGCGCCGCTATAAAAATCATCCAGGAAGGTGCCTTTCAACTCGACTACCAACCGAGCGACGTTGCTAGCTGGGTCACTGATATGGGATGGATTATGGGACCCTGGCTTATCATCGCAGGTCTTGGGAACGGCTCTACAATTGCGCTAATCGATGGAGCGCCCGATTTTCCGGATCCGGGAGCGCTTTGGAGATGGGTAGACGAGCTCCAGATTACAGCGCTGGGCGTTTCGCCCACACTAATTCGTGCGTTGCAGTCCCACGGCGACAGTTTTTTGGAAGGGACGTCGCGTTCCACGCTTCGCACTTTTGGTTCGACTGGTGAAGCTTGGAATCCCTCTCCGTGGTGGTGGCTTTTTGATAAGGTTGGAGGCCGAGAACTCCCTATCATTAATATGTCAGGTGGAACAGAGGTGGGGGCGTGCTTTCTCGCTGCCAATGTTTTACAAGGCATGAAGCCCTGCTCAGTGGGAGGCCCCAGTTTGGGAATGGCCATGGATGTTTTCGATGAGGACGGTAAGCCTCTTCAAGAAGGAGTAGGAGAACTGGTCTGCACCGAGCATTGGCCTGGAGCAACGAGAGGTTTTTGGAAAGATCGAGAGCGCTATCTAGATACTTATTGGAACCGGTGGCCTGATGTCTGGGTACACGGCGATTGGGCTACTATCGATTCCGACGGGTTTTGGTTTTTGCACGGTCGTTCCGACGATACTCTCAATATTGCGGGGAAGCGGATAGGGCCTTCGGAAATAGAAAATGCTGCAGTCTCCCACCCTAAGGTTGCGATGGCTGCTGCAATCGGTGCTCCAGACGACTTAAAAGGCGAAGCGATTGTAACCTACGTTGTTCCTGGTCCCGGCATTGTGCCTGATGCAAAATTACTTAGTGAAGTGGAAGTAGCGATAGTAGATGTAGTAGGTAAAGCTTTTCGTCCGAAATTTATTTTTTCGGTCCAAGATCTTCCTCGTACGCGATCACAGAAGATCATGCGACGGGTGATTAAAGCTCTTGCGCTCGGGAAAGAGCTTGGCGACTTATCAAGTCTGGAGAATCCGGATGCTCTCTCTGAAATTCAGCCTCTAACCTGATCTTACTAACCGATCTTGTCTAATATTCTCAAACCCAAGCCCAAGAAAGGGCGAAACCAGGGCTTGTTGCGGTAGAACCAATAGGTTGGGTGGGAGATTTCAGAGAAGAGACTGTGTTGACGTTTGCCCGCGATCAGTTCGGATACGTGATCGGCAAGGACAATTGATAAGGCGACCCCGTGCCCGCCGTAGCCTAATGCATAATGGATTCCGTCGACCTTTCCGATGTGAGGCAACGCATCAAATGTAACTCCCAACTGACCATTCCAGGAATGAGTAACCGCCAACGATGCAAGCTGAGGGAACATTTCGCACATATCTTTTTGCAGGAGAGCAGCGCTTTTCTTTAAGTCTTGGCTTGTGGAAATTGTGGTTCGTCCGCCAAACAACATTCTTCCATCTGTAGTAAAACGAAAGTACTTGAGAAACCAGTTTGAGTCGTAAAACATCCGAGCTTTAGGAGATAGTTGTTTGACAAGGGAAGGATCCGCAGGCTCTGTCGCAATTATGTAGCTTCCAACAGGTACAACCCTACGACTAATTGATTTGTTGAGTCCTTCTGTGTAACCGTTTGTTGCGACAAGAACTTCCCGTGATATGAAATTTCCTCGGTTAGTTTTTACTTGGAAACCGTCTTTTAATCGAATAATCTGAATTACACGGGTATTTGAGCAAAGTGTTGCGCTTCTTTGTTTTGCCGTTTTCGCTAGTCCTCTGACCCATTTTGCGGGATGAATCCCCGCGCTCAGTGGGTCTACCGTTCCGCCGTGATATACCGATGTCCCTATTTCTGAATGGAGTTCATCTTTAGGAACATCGACTCTTTTGTAGTTGTAATGTTGATCTAGCCATTCCGATTCCTTTTGCATGCTCTCAAAGTGTTTCTTTCTGCATGCGAGATAAACTGATCCCGTTCTTGAGTACTCACAATCGATTCCTTCTTCTAAAGAAATCTCTTCGATTCTATTGATTCCTTCTAGCGAAGATCGCCAGAGTCCTTCGGCGATTTCATTGCCAAATTGCCTTGCTACGGTGGAGGCATCATGTTTGAGACCCACTAACGCTTTTCCTCCGTTTCGTGAAGAGGCACCGAAGCCGATTTCGTTCTCTTCGAGGACCGCACAATCCAAGCCTGCATCGCGAAGATTTCGCGCGGATTGAAGTCCGGTATAACCTCCTCCAACGATGGCTACGTCGGTTGTCTGGGGAAGGGGATCCATTCCCAATTGTTCTTCCATTGGAGCTTGGTCTTGCCAAAGAGGTATTGCCCGCATTCTTCAAATTCCTTTACAAGTAAGCGAGGTTTGGAGTTTCAGCGATTACTTGAGAGGTTGGTAGTCCCAGCTCCTTGCGAATTATATTTGTTCCCCGTACTAGGGAAACCATTTTGTAAAAGGCGTGTTTTCGACTGATGCCTTGTCTTCCGAATCCGCAATCTGTGCTCAAAATTAGACGATGAGGATCGATATGTTTTAGAGCAGTTCGAATCGATGCCGCGACTTCTTCAGGAGTTTCGACCTGTAAGTGACGATGAGAAATAACGCCAATTGCGATCTTTTTGTCTGAGCTAATTGCCGCCGCAATATCTGCTAACTCCTCGAATCCGTTATATTTGGTCTCGAAGGTTATTACATCAACATTGAGTTGATCAAGGTAGGGGAGTATGGGGTTGTATAGCGCTCCATATCCCAAGTTCTGAGCAAAAGGGTTTCCCCAACAAGTATGGCACCATATTTCGCAGTGGTCGCGAAGACCTTCGATCTCAAGGTTGAACGCTTCTACGTAGGTCTCGGCGGAAACCTCCCATTCAACATCCTCCACGAAATGAAAACAAGGTTCTTCTACCTGTAGGACTTCGCAACCTGCATCAACCAGGCGCTTATATTCTTGGTTCGTCGCTTTTGACAGGGCCATAACCGTTTCGGCTCGATCTTTGTAATGTTCGTTAATTACAAGCATGTCCACGAGTTGTGCAGAGCAAGAACCAAACTTTACCGGTCTTGACGTTAGACCTTGCGCTGTCTTCCAGGCGACATCAAATTCGAGGGTTCCGGGTCCGATGGGTCCTATCACTTTCGGTGGTAGTCTCGTAACCATTATTTCGTGGAAGATGTCGCCAGCTTGCTCTTCTCGAGGTGATCCACCAAAAGGTAGTGATCGCAACGCGCCTGGGGAAAGACCTTCAAGCCGATCGAATAGATATCCAAACCAAGCCCGTCCTCCAATATCCATGTCGAAACGCATGTCTCCATCCGTAACGATATCTAGTCCCGCTCGCCTTTGGTCACTAATACAATTCGAGACTGCGTCCACATATTGTTCGTGAAATGTGAAATCTCCCAAAAGTGCAGTCGATAACGGGCGACCTGAAAGATTTTCGGTGAACCACGCTGGTCGAGGAAGAGATCCTGTGATTGTGGTGCAAAGAGGTTTATCGAGTGAAGCCTTGAACATTTTACGTCCTTTGTTTTTCAATCCATTCAGAAATTTCTTGGCATGTTGTTATCCATACATTTGGATCGTCCTTGAGGGTCTTAACGAAATTTTCTAGGTGCTTGAACCGGTGTCGGTGTCCAATTACCTGAGGATGCAAGGTAAGGATGAAGAGAGTCCCCTCGTCACGAGCACATAAAAATTCTTGTCTGAAAATTTCGAATACTTCTGCTGGATTTCGTAAAGCAACGTGGGAGGCTCGCCAGTGAGCTTGGAAATAAGCCCAGTCGTCAAGCAGCCACTCTACCGGAAGTTCAATAAGTGGTCTCGAGAGAGAAGGGGAGATTAATTCGTAGGGACGATCATCTGCCATTAAGCTGCTGTCATATAAAAAGCCTTCGCTCTCCAAAAGGCCCGGAGTTTCTTCGGATAATTCAAAGGCGGGAGATCTATATCCTTTGGGTCTACGATCCAAAGACTTTTCAAATTGTTCTAGGCCTTTTAAAAAAACTGTTCTCTCTTCTTCTGCGTTGAGCCGTCGAGGACTTTCATGGAAGTATCCGTGATAACCGACCTCGTGAGGACTCTCGGATAGCCTTGTCGCGAGCTCGGGATGCAGTATTAATGTGGCCGCTGGGACAAAGAAGGTCGCAGGAAGTTCATAAGTAGATAGCATGTTTAGGATTCGTTCCATCCCTCGACGAACCCCGAACGTTCCCCTGGACAAAGCCGAAGGACTCGTTTCATTGAAGTCGAACCAGACCGTTTCGGCATCAACGTCAAAAGTAAATGCTACCGCTACAGATTTACCGTTTGGCCAGCTATCCGGGTTAAGGTTCTTCCCTGCCGCTATAGAGCTCCCTTTGTCAGGAATTTCTTCGGGTGACCAAGTCCAGGGGGGCTGACGTTTACTTTTCATCGGTAGTTAGGAAACCACGGTGCTCATTTGTCGAACGAACCGTTTCAAACTCGGATCGAAGCGATCACGCGCATGGAGTACGCCAAATGAGTCGAAGAGAAGCATGTCGCCGGGCTCCCATTTGTGGGTGTATACAAATTCCTTCTGAGTCTGTTGTTCGAAGAG
>DKAI01000002.1:0-20400 GCA_002450755.1 Deltaproteobacteria bacterium UBA6930 | reverse complement strand
TGTCATGCCTTTGCTGATGTAGAGAACTTCTCGACCCGAATCAGGGTGGCTTTTGACCATGGGATGAATATATTGCCAGTTTCCGCGCCTGGATCTTCCCTCTCGAAGATGTCGTTCACGTTTCTTCTCAACCATTTGTTCCAGTTGGGCGTGGTCCTCTTCGGGAACGCTTCCGTTTATATCGTGGAGTGCAGAGAGCTGTCGTACAGTTCTGCCTAATTCGGTTGGAAGGCTCTCAAGTGCGGAATATGAATCGCTGAAATGAGTGTTGCAGGGTTCTTGAGGGATTGTAACCCCGTGAAGGAAAGTCTCCTTAGCGGTTTGGGCAAGGTATGAATAGTCGTGGTGCCAGTTAAGTTCAACGGAACCGGCCGTACCAACAGGTTCTCCGTATTCATTTACTTCGTTGGTAATTGGAATTATTTCAGGATGATCGGAGACATCGCCGAAGATCTCGGCACCTGGGGCTAGCTTTCCGAATTCCTTGCCAAATTGGAGAAACTCTTCTTCGGTGGGTTGCGGTCCTCCACGAAAGATTAATAAGAGATGGCGACGAAGGGCTCTGATAAGACATGATTTCGATTCTTCGTCTAACGGAATCCTTGGATTGAAACCGAAAACTTCCGCGCCTAAAGGCTCTTTCAAGGAATTGACTTCGAGCTGCATCTGGACTCCTTTTCGCATCTGGGCATTATGCTCCCTAAGCAATCGCATCCGCTACGAAGAAGGTAGAAAAAAAGGGAAAATCCGAAAGGAAGGTGAACCCACGAACTTATTAAGCTCTTACGCAAGGTTAGATCGTCATCCCCCGGAGGTCTGTTTGAGAAAAGCCAAAATTTTCTCGGTTACTGCCGTGGGCGCCTCCATTGGTAGCCAGTGACCTGGGCCCTTTATAATCTCGTTAGTTTGAAGGTTAGGAACCCAACGGTTCATTGAATCTATTGCAGCCCCGACGGGCATTGCGAGAACAGGGTCTTGCGATCCCGCCAGAAACATCGCAGGTTGGCTGACGACTTTATTTCGCAGTCCGGGGGTTTCTTGGATATTTCGTTCGATGTTTCGATACCAATTCAATGGGCCTCGAAACCCGTTATGTTGGAAACTCCGACAGTAGTAATCAAGATCGTCTTTGGTTAACCACGAAGTCGGGAAGGCGGCGTCTCCGAGGCCCTCGAGCAGACCGGATTCTTTGGTTTTCTCGAAGCTGACTGACCGGTCTGCATCTCCCGAAAACCAAAAGTAAATAAGCTCTAGGGTGCGCCGTATGTCAGACTCGAGTTCTAGTTCTGCTACGCCCGGCTTTTGGAAATATGCCATATACCAAAAACGGTCTCCCCAGTATTCCTGTTTTGTGAGAATCTCGGGCCTTTCAAATCTTACGTATGGTACGGACAGACCGGCGACTGCTTGTACCGCGTCTTCGTGCAGGAGTGCCGTGTTCCATGCGACGGCTGCGCCCCAGTCGTGTCCAATAACGGTAAAGCGCTGATGCCCCAGCTTTTCGGCGATGTTTTTAACATCGCTAGTTAAATGCAAAATATCGTAATCCGTGATGTCTTCTGGCGCATCACTTTCTCCGTAACCTCTCTGATCGGGAACCGCAACTTGATAACCGGATGCTGCTATGGCATCGATTTGATTTCGCCATAGATACCAGCATTGAGGAAAGCCGTGTAGTAGTATTACCAGTGGTCCTTCGCCTTCTACCAATGTCTTTAGATTCACGCCTTCGCTATCGATATTTTCAAAATGTCTGCTCTGCATTTTTCCTTCTTAAGCTTAGAGGGGTCGAAATGAAGTCTCTAGGGCCTTACACTACCTCGTTGGAGGAAATTATGAGCCAGACTGATCCCTCACGTACACCTGTAATTGTATCCGTTGGGCAAGTAACTGAAAAGGATGCGATTGTAAGTGCAATTGGTTTGGCCGAGAGTGCAGCGCGGAAGGCTTTGGAAGATGCTCCTGGAGTTGGAAAAACTATCGATCGACTAACCTTGGTCGCGATCTCATTCTCTAATTCAATTTTAGATGCTCCGGGAGTTCTCGCGCGAATGTTGGGACTGGAGAATGCCGTTCCTGAGCATTCAAGCCACGGAGGGAATATTCCTCAATTCCTGGTTAATCGGGCTTCTGAGGACATAGCCTCGGGGGTGATCAGGTCGACTTTAATCGTTGGTGCGGAAGCAACCCGTTCGATGCGTAAAGAGAATCCGGCTGTAAACTTTTTGAAAGTGTCCAGCGGTAATATGGAAATCGAAAAAACTGGCACGACGATCGGACCCACTCTTGAAGGAATGCTCAACAAAGCTGAGGCGAGCGCAGGGTTGCTTGCTCCTTCCACGGTTTATCCAATGTTTGAGAGCGTTCTTGCAAAGAGATCGGGTAGGACCCACGAAGAACAGCGAAAAGAGATTGCGAACCTTATGGCCCGCTTTACAGAGGTAGCTCAAAAGAATCCCTACGCATGGTTTTCTCATTCCCAGCGACCTGAAGAAATTTCTGAGGTTACCGATACAAATCGCTTGATTGCTGAGCCCTATACAAGATCAATGAATTCTTTTCCTAATGTTGACCAGGGGGCTGCTCTTATCGTTACAAACCTTGCGACTGCAACCGAGGCAGGTTTGGCAGACCAGTGTGTTTTTCCTTGGAGCGGAGCAGAGATGAAAGAACTTCAATGCACGCAACGACCTGACTTGGGCACTTCTCCTGCTATGACGGCTGCATCGAATTTGGCACTTGCCGGAGCAGGAATGTCGGTTGACGATGTCGATCATATTGACTTCTACTCATGTTTCCCTGTCGCAGTTGAAGTCGCGGCGGCGGGTCTGGGTATCGCTCTTAGCGATAGCAGGGATCTTACGGTCACTGGAGGACTCCCGTATTTTGGCGGACCAGGAAACAATTACAGTACACACGCGATCGCAGCGATGGTGGAACGGATTAGAGAAACAAGCGGGAAAGGTCTAGTTACTGCAAACGGTGGTTTTATGTCCAAGCACGCGGCGGGCATATACGGCGCTAAGCCATCGTCTAAAGGTTTCCATCGTGTAAACAATGAAAAGGAACAAGGCATACTCTCATCCGCGGCGATTCCCGTTGTTCAGAATTCCGAGGGCAGTGCTGTCGTTGATGCCGCTACGGTTTCTTACGATCGCGAGGGAAAGCCTTCTCGTGCACCGATAATCGCTACGTTAAGTGACGGGTCTCGAACGGCAGCTAGGGCTGCCGAGGATGTCCTTTCTGATCTTGCGGGCGAAAATTTAATCGGTCGCACTGTAAGGCTCTTTGGGTCTCCGACAGAATATCGCCCTGTGTAGAAATCATTAATTCTTTGAACATCATGGTTTCCAAAAAGGATTACCTAGTTCTTGTTTAGTGCGAAAGGATTATCTTTCCCTTCTACTTCTAAGATTTCAACAACATTGCCTTCTGGATCTCTCCCATAGGCCGCCTTTAATCCCATTCCTGCATCTATTGGAGGGCTATGGAAGTGCATTCCCGCATTAGAAAGCCGCTTATGCTCCGCCACGATGTCTTCGACTTCAAGGCAGAGGTGAGTGATTCCGTGGTCGCAGACAGGGCGATTGGGGTCTGCCTTGGTTGGCTCGGGAGATTTAAATTCGAAAAGTTCAATAAACGCGTTCCCTCCGCGGAGGAGTGCGACACGTCCAGAGGAAGAATGAAGGTTAGTGATTTCATCGAAAACATCATTCCCTTCTTCCCATGCGAAACTTGTAACTTCTTCGAAACCCAGGAGACGGGTGTAAAAAGATAGAGACCGTTCGAGATTGCTAGTCGATATCGCGGTGTGGTGTATTCCCTTTATCATTGAACTGTCCTCGGTTCTAAGGTGGAAATCTAGGTTACTTCAGGCAGGATAGCTTTGGCTAGTAGAATGCTAGTAACCAAGTGCCTTAGCAGCAGTTTCTAAGACAACAGGTATGGACCAAGCTGTTCGAGCGAGGCGAATGTCATCGCTTCGACCAGTTGCATAGAGGCCCGCTGCACTCATCCAAAATGCTGCGCCTCGCATTAGATAGAGCATCTGGTAATAGCCGCATGCTTTTTCATCGATACTGTGTCCCGTGGCGGTTTCGTAATCGCGGAAGAAATCTTCCTTCTTAACCAGGTGCGAGAGAAGGTTGCTTCCTTCCCTATTTAGATCAGCCAACACGTATGCCACATCATACATCGGGTCACCAATAACCTGGAGTTCCCAATCTAGTACTGCGGAAATCTTATCTTCATTTATTAACAAGTTTCCAGTTCGCCAGGCTCCGTGCACCAGAGTGAACCGGTTTGTGGGAGGTGCATTAGTTTCAAGCCAGCCGATTAAGTCGATTAATATTGGATCAGGTTCTTGCTCGGATACCTCTATCAGCTCTCGCCACTTGGAAACTTCTCGGAGTGCGAAGTGAGTACCATCTTCGGGCACCCCCAAGAAGTCGAGGCCGGCTCTCTTCCAATCTAGATTATGTAACAACGAAAGAGTTTCGGTAAAGCTTCTTGGTAGCGTCCCTCGATTAGCGGCCTCTGCGTAGAAGCTTTGTCCGGCGCTTCCCCAAGGACTAGGGCAGGTTCCAGGTACCTTTTCCATTATTAAAAACGGCGAATCTAAAAAAGAAAGGTCCTCTTCGTACCAATAAGGTTTCGGACTCTGGAGCGAGGTGTTCTCGAGACACTTTAAGACTTTGAATTGAACAGACAGATCCGAAAAATGTCGGAGTAAAGCATTTCCCGGGTCACGACGAAGACATAGAGGAATGGATTTTTGTTGGCCAGCTTCTTTGAAGCTTGCATCGAAAAGAAATGTCTCATGGGACCAGCCAACATCCATTTTCTCCAGGTTTTTAATCCGTATATCCCTAGCCTCAGGAAGTTTGACTGACAGGTAGGAACAGATTTTTTTAGATACGTCTTGTGAGTCTGTACTCATGCCGAATATTCCATTGCTCTGTCAACTCTCGATCGAAGAAATTTGCGAATGCGACCCAAAAGCATGTCGAAAAGTTTTTCGTTCAGAACGGGCTTGTTTTCGTATAGAATTGTAATAAGGGCGTTTACGGACCCGATGTCTAGTTCATCGTTAACTCGAATTACGGCATTCTTTAAAGTCGCAGGAAGCTTTTCCTCTCCGATCTTTATTAAATCGCGAGAAAGTATGAGGAGTTCTTTGTCTTCTATCTGTGCATGTTCTTGCTCAAATTTCAGTTGCCCCGCCAATTTCTCCAAAACCACAGCGGTAAGAAAAGCCTGTGTTTTAGGATAGGCTTCATTCACAGCAGGTCCTATCTCGGTTTTTAAGGATTTTGCTATTCGGCCAAGAAGTTGGTCTGGTGGGAGTGACTTGTTATTCAATTCTGAGTCCTTTCCCGGCGGGCTTTTGACCAGGTATGAACGGGCCACATGTCTTGATCTTCGCCCCAGGCTTGAACTTTGTCAGATTCCCAGAGAATCAGGCTATTGACATCTATAAAGCTATGTCTGTTTAAGATAATTCTACTTTGGGGAGTGCCAATCATGTGAAGTCTTCGGCCTGATAGATCTTCGCCCTGGATTACAACTCGTGTTACCCAACCTTCTCGCGCGTCTCTTTCGATAATACGTTCGCCGTGTTTTATCGGGATTGTTTCGCCATTCCTTCGCAGAAAACCGTAAGCAATAGGATTTGCCTGCTTGTCGACATTAGTGACCGCAAGAAATCCCTCGTCTGCGCCGGCACATCCGGTTACGTAAGCGGCCTGTCTGGGGCGATCCTCCCTCCTTCTTCCCCAGGTACGATCGCGGAAGGAAAAACAGTCTATTTCTATTCTTTCTCCGTGAAGAACGATATTGCCGTGAACTCTCCCAATCTGATCGAAATGACTAGCTCTGCCAAAGGTAGAGCCCGCCGCGGTAAGAGGTTCGGGTGGCATTACACCATCGAATTGTAAGGAAACCGTTAGACGTCCCTCGTCTAGATAAGAAAGTTCGTAAGAGGTGCATGCTTCGACCGCGCGCACCGAGACTCCCGTAGGTAGGTCGATGTCATCTAGGTCTTGATTGCGCGGTAGTTCAAGGGCTGAGAAGTTGGCGCTATACAGTGCATTCCAGGGCAAATGAGCAGAATCATCCCATACCCATGCTCCGCCGGCGACTGTTCCAATGTTTGGTCTTACAAGGGTGTACAACCACCCGCCCATCTTTCTTTCGGGGCAATGGAACGAGAACCATGCGGTTTCTGTCGCCCACCAATCGTCCGCTCCGAGGTCGCCGAAATGGAAACGGTCATCTCTAGCTTTAAAAACGGGTTTAAGTTCGATTTCGGAGGAATTTCCTTTATTCGCTTGAGTCATTAGCAATTCTCTCCAATTAGACTTTTGGGATTCATCAGATCTTTTTATTTGCGTGCGGTAGCATAACCAAAATGGTTGCAGGATGAGAGTTTGTTTCGCTAACGACCACTCTTCCGTGTCTTTGAGACGGTTTAGTTAAATCGCGTTCTTGGAGCATTTTTATGCTGGATGTAAACGATAGAATCAGCATCCCTCTTCGCGAGTTAGAATTCGAATTTTCTCGAAGCGGTGGTCCAGGTGGGCAAAATGTAAATAAAACCAACACGCGAGCAAGCCTCCGTTGGAATGTAACGGCGACCCACAGTCTCCCCCATTCGGTCAAGGAGCGCTTTCGTAAGAAGTACAATCGACGCATCAGTCAAAAAGGTGATTTTGTCCTCCACTCTCAACGTTTTCGGGATCAAGGGAAAAATGTTGCAGACTGTCTCAGCCGTCTGAGGGAAATGATTCTTTCCGTTTCGGTTTCTCCGAAAAAAAGAGTGCCCACTCGCCCAACTCGGGCGTCCAAAGAACGTCGCCTAGGTACGAAAAAGCGTAAAGCAGACCAAAAGCGACTCAGAAGGTCTCCGGAGAAGGATGAGTTTTCATGATCGACTAGACTGGCTTAAAGGATGAGAGCCGGTGGAAATCGGGAGCTTGCACGTCTGGCGCGTTTATTCCGTGGCAGGCAAGGTACTTTCTGTAATTTCCTGTACCGTGAATAGCGTAAGCGTTGGCTCTCCAAGGCCGTTTGGGCATCTTGCTCATCGGAAGATGTAGAGACGCTTTAAAGCGGTCACTTTTAGTGATAGTTTCGATCCATAGAGGGTCTACGGTGGTTTTTGGCCTTCGGTATTCAGAAAGGATGAGAATTAGGTAGTGGCCTGCGGGACCGATTTCAATTTCTACATAACTTCCATCGGCACCGAGCAAGAAGAGTTCCGTGACCTCGTACTCCCAGAGTTTTGGAGTGGGCCCTGGGGCTACCATTGGAAGGGGATCATTGTGGAAGGGCCCTTCCGCAGTTATTGCAAGGACCTGCGAATCTTCGGAGAAACGAATATACGTCATTTCCGACATAGGAATCTTCTTCCCGTCCCACGTTTGATCTATGACAAGTTCGTGACTCTTTTTCACGGTTCCTCTCAGGGTGAGAGGTGATGAACCCTTTGAATGATAGCCTTAATAAAGCTCTTAGTTCTTATGAGTTAAAGGGATCTTTAGAAGTAGAAGAGATTAAACAGGGTCTGATTCATCAAACCTTTCTAGTTAAGCATGACGGCGGACGAGCCGTGCTCCAGCAGATTCATCCAGATTTTAGCGAGCAAATACAAGAAAATATTGAGAGAGTAACTACCTTTTTGGCTCAAAGGGGCGTTCCTACACTTCGTTTGATACCAAATAATCGAGGCTCGTTGACTTCGGCTCTCGGTTCCGATGGTTCCTGGCGTTTGATGACGCACATTGCGGGTACTTCCTATCAGAGTTGCAACTCGAAGTCATTAGCCGAGGAGGCAGGACGGCTTGTAGCTCGGTTTCACCTTTCACTAAATGACTTCAACGATCCTCTTCGACCTCTTGGGTTTCCTTTTCATGATTGGGAGGCTCACAGGAAAGACTTGATTGACGTAATAAAGACGCATGGTGGCCATGTGCTTTTTGAAGAAGCCTCGAACCTTGCGGCGCACCTGCTTGATGAATCTCCGGAGTGGGAGAAATTGGGAAGCCTTCGATCTCGCGTTAGTCACGGGGATTTAAAGTTTAATAATCTTTTGTTTCGAGGAACTGAAGCGAAACCTGTAGGTTATTCCTTGATCGATCTCGACACGGTTGGTAGGCGTCCATTGTTTGTCGAACTTGGCGACGCTTGGCGATCCTGGTGCAGCTTGGGGACTGACGATTCCGAAGAGGCCCATATTAGCCTCGAACATTTCGAGGCAGCGCTGGAGGGGTATTTTTCAGTAGAAGGTATTGATCTTGAAAAAAATGAGCTCATATCGCTCTCGTACGGAATTGAAAGAGTTAGTCTCGAACTGGCTATTCGTTTTGCAGCAGATATTTTGCGGGAACGCTATTGGGATTGGGACAGCGAACGTTATGCCCGAAGAGGCGAACATAACCTGGCGCGCGCAAAAGCCCAGTGGAGTTTATTCAAGGAAGCTCGTTTGAATCGATCTGAAATGGCCCGGATTCTAGGAGTGTAATGTTCCAATTAGGTGTCTTATCCTGTTAATATGGTTTGCCCGTTTTTCTCGCATAAGTTGCTGAGTATGGTGGGTTCTTAAGGTGAGGAGTTTTTTGTGAATATTGGCATAATGATCTTTCCTACAGATAAATCGATTCAGCCTATTGAGTTGGCCAAAGAAGTTGAGGCGAGGGGTTTCGAATCACTTTGGTTTCCGGAACACAGTCATATACCTACGAGTCGCGCTACGCCTTGGGGTGGTTTCAAAGGAATGCCAGATTTGCCAGAAGAGTATTGGCGTGCCCACGATCAGTTTGTCGCTCTAGGTGCTTGTGCGGCCGTAACAGAAAAAATCTTACTTGGAACGGGCATAACGCTTGTGGCCCAACGCGATCCAATCTGGTTGGCCAAAGAGGTTGCCACTCTTGATTACATATCAAAAGGTCGCGTCCTCTTGGGAGTTGGCTATGGATGGTGCCGAGAAGAAATGGCCAATCATAAACTCAACTTTAAAGAGCGAAGGAGCATTCTCCGCGAAAATATTCTGTTGATGAAAGAACTTTGGACAAAAGAAGAGGCAAGTTTTTCGGGCGACCATATCCAGTTTGATGAGAGTTGGGCTTGGCCTAAACCAGTACAAAAGCCACATCCTCCCATCCTGATGGGTTCAGCAGGCGACTCTCGTGCGATGGCCCATACCGCAGAGTTTTGTGATGGATGGATGCCCATCGGCGGAGCGCATGATATTAAGGGGGGGCTTGAGAAACTTTCATCGGCATGCGCTGATGTCGGGCGTGATCCAAAGACATTGAGTCTTGGTGTGTTTGGCGCCAAAGCGAAGCCGGATGCGTTGGAATCTCTTGCAGAGTTGGGAGTCACGCGTGCGGTCTTACCACTCCCACAAATTGGCCGAGATAAGGCACTTAAGAAGCTCGACGAATATGGAGACCTTTTGTCGTCTTAACGCGAAAGGAAAGATTTTGCGACTTCGTTTAGGGAAGGAGAGGGGCAATTACCAGAGAATACGAGGAAGGTTGCGCTTATATCAACGGGGCTTTCGTACCGATTGCAGCCGCCTCCATACCTATTCTGGACGTTGGGTTTAGTAAATCGGATGCTACTTACGACGTGGTGGGTGTTTGGAAAGGAAGATTTTTTCGCTTAGAGGAGCACCTCAAACGTTTCGAGAGAGCCTGGAAGGCTCTTAAAATGTCACCTTCGATTGACCTCCCTTCAATTCGACAAGTCCTTTTTGAGTGCGTTCGTCGTTCAGGCCTTCGAGAAGCTTACGTCGAGATGATTGTTACGCGTGGGGTCCCGCAGGCTGGAAGCCGAGATCCCAGAACGTACGACAATTGTTTTTACGCTTACGCGATTCCTTATGTTTGGATTCAGTCAATCGAAAAGCAAAAAAAAGGAGGGCATCTCATTATCGCTCGGGACACGATCCGCATCCCAGAGTCCTCGGTGGACCCAACTGTCAAAAATTTTCATTGGGCTGATCTCACGAGGGGACTTTTAGAGGCTTACGATCGAGGTGGCGAGTACGTTGTGTTGCCGAATCAAAAGGGGTGCCTTACAGAAGGTCCCGGGTTTAACGTTTTTACTGTTTACCGAAACGAACTTTGGACTCCTCCAAGTGGTGTGCTGGAGGGTATAACTCGGAAGACCGTGATTGAATTGGCAAGGAATGAAGGAATTTCAACGAGGGTTGAAGATCTTTCAATTGAACTAGCTCGTTCATCTGACGAAATTTTCGCGACTTCAACGGCGGGTGGCGTCATGCCGATGACTGTGCTGGATGGTATTTCCATCGGAAAAGGGTTGCCCGGACGATTGACGCAGCTTCTCCACAAACGATACTGGGAGGCTCATGAGGACGACCGTTTTAGTTCCAAGGTAGATTACAACTAGGTCTATTTTTCATTTAGGCACAATAAACCGTTCTCTAAGTTCGGCACAATCTTGTCTTCGATCACACCCCTCTACGTGATCATTTACCAGTCCCATAGCTTGCATAAAGGCATAACTTGTCGTGGCGCCCACAAATTTCCAGCCACGTTTTCGGAGGTCCTTGGAGAGACGGCGTGAAGTCTCGCTCTCGGTCCATTTGTTTAGTTCTTTCTTCGAAAAACTGGATGGACGATCATGTTTAGACGGTTCAAAAGACCAAAAATATGCGGAGAGAGATCCCCAATCTTGGGCAAGTTGACAGGCTTTTTTCGCATTATTGATTGTGGATTCGATCTTTCCTCTATGACGAATAATAGAGGTGTCCTTTAGTAGTCGATCTATACTTCGGGAGTTAAAGCGTGCAACCTTTTCAAAGTCAAAATCTTTAAATACCTTGCGAAAGTTCTCTCTTTTGCGAAGGACCGTTAACCACGAAAGTCCCGATTGAAACCCTTCGAGACAGATCTTCTCAAAAAGCCTTTTATCGTTTCTAACTGGAGTTCCCCATTCCTCATCGTGATAAACGCAGTAGTCCGGGGTACTGGCACCCCACCAGCAGCGGGCAATTCCGTCTTCACCAGTAATGATATCCATTTCTTTACCTCGATTTTGATCCTAAGTTTTGCTTAGATGATATTCTAGAGTCTCAATAAAAGCTTTTCTTCGTTTCAAAGGGGTCTAGGAATATGGCCGAGAATCAAAAGGTTGAATACTCAGACGCCTATGTTCGGTATGCAGTAGGCCTCTGCTTTGTGGTCTACACGGTTAACTTTATAGATCGTCAAATTTTGGCAATTTTACTGCAACCGATTAAAGAAGAACTCTCCCTATCGGATACTCAACTGGGTCTTTTGTCCGGTACGGCGTTTGGTCTTTTTTACGCCACCCTAGGCGTGCCGATTGGTCGATTAGCCGATAGATACTCTCGTCGAGGCGTAATGGCTATTTGTATTTCTATATGGAGCATAATGACTGCTTTGTGCGGTACGGCAAAGAGTTTTGGTGTTCTATTAGCATACCGAGTAGGTGTAGGTGTAGGTGAAGCAGGAGGAAGTCCTCCAGCGATTTCGTTGATAAGTCAGTACGTTGAACCTGCAAAGAGAGCTACGGCTCTTGCCGTCTTTTCTCTTGGTGTTCCGGTCGGCATCCTCATCGGATATCTTTCGGGAGGGTACTTGCGAGAGGCTTTTGACTGGCGAATTGCCTTTTTCGTAGTAGGTATTCCTGGCGTCCTCGTGGCTCTCTTAGTTCGTTTTACCCTACGGGAACCGCCGAGGGAAATTTCTCAGCTACCTCCGTTGAGAAATGTTTTTGGCTTTCTTTGGAACCGAAAATCATTTCGACATCTATCCTTCGCTGGAGGTCTTTATGCCTTCGCTGGTTATTCCTTCGTTTTTATGTTGCCGGCAGTCCTCGAGCGAAGTCACAGCATGACTCCTACCCGAATTGGTATGGTGTCAGCAGTGATTATTGGAGTAGGCGGAGCAATTGCGACACTTTGGGGGGGGAAGCTAGCGGACGTTTGGGCTCGAACTGATCGACGGGCTTACGTTCTTGTCCCCATGATTGCGATGATTCTTCAGATTCCTTTTTCGTTAATCGGGTGGAGCACTGCTTCTCTCCAACTCTGTATTGGAATGTTATTCTGCGTTGGCCTTCTGGGACAGGCCTACCAAGGACCTCTGCTTGCCGCGAGCCAAAGTCTCGCACCAATGGCGATGAGAGTTACTGCTGCAGCCGTTCTTTACTTTGTTTTAAACATAATAGGCTTAATGTTCGGTCCGGTTACAACTGGATTTTTAAGCGATCAATTGGCTCCAAAATTCGGTGCAGATTCTCTTCGATATGCCCTCGTAATTGTTTCGGGAGTTATGTACACATGGTCCGCGCTCCACTTTTGGATTGCAAGTCGTTACATCGTGGAAGACTTTGATTATGTAGCTGAGCTTGATTCAAGTGGGGGCGATAGCAGTATCTAGTATCAATTTTCAAAAATAGTGAATTACTCATAGAGAAAGGGCAGGCTCCGGTCAATTTGGTCAGATGCCTAAATAAGTGCGGTTGTAAGGAGATTTATTGGTGGAAACATTCCGTGCTCAAGTAGTGGTTGTGGGGGCAGGTCCAGTTGGGTTATTTGCCGCATATATTCTTGCGATTCAAGGAATAGAAGCGATCGTCTTGGAGAAGGAGACCGAGGGCCAGACTGACATGAGAGCATCTACGTTCCATGCGTCCACGCTTTCGTATCTCAATCAAATCGGTCTCGCATCATCTCTTATTGCATTAGGTTTGAAGGCGCCTGTATTTCAGTACAGAATTCGTTCTAATGACGAGATTTTAGCTTTCGATCTGGGAGAACTAAGTGATATTTTGAAATACCCATTCCGGCTCCAATGTGAACAGCATAAATTTTCAAAGATGCTCGCCAATAAACTTTTCTCAGAGAACTCATCTGAAATCTTTTTCGATTGTTCTGTGAAGAGTGTCAAGCAGACGGCGGATTCGGTTTCGGTTTACGCTGAAACACCGGGAGGTTCTAAGAAATTCGTTGGTGATTATTTGATCGGTGCGGATGGGGCTGGCAGCGTCATTAGAAATGGTTTGGGACTCAAGTTTCCCGGGTTTACCTATGAAGAGAAATTTCTAACCCTTAGTACTACGTTTGATCTTAATGAAACTTTCGAAGACCTCGCTTTTGTAAATTATGTTTCCGACCCCAACGACTGGTTTGTTCTCCTCAAAGCTCCCAGCGCCTGGAGGGTTCTCGTGCCTGTTGAGCAAAGTTTGGCGGATGAGGAAATTTTGTCTGATGCCTTTACGGATTCCGTGTTTGAGGCAATAACTGGTCTGAATATCCCAATTAACACAAATCACAGAACTATATACCAGGTCCATCAGCGGGTTGTTGAAAGCATGCATCGGAATAGGATCGTTCTGGCTGGAGATGCTGCTCATTTGAACAATCCCTTAGGAGGTTTTGGGATGAACGGTGGATTGCATGATGCTTGGAACGTATCTTGGAAATTGAAGTCGATCATTAAAGACGGCAAGAACCCGCAGGAGCTCTTAAGCCTTTATGACAGACAGAGAAGGGCTGTAATGGGTGAGTTCGTGCAAAGTCAGACAATTCGAAACAAAAAAATGATTGAAGAGAGTGGTAATGATAAAGAGAAGTCGGAATGGACAAATATGAGAGTAATACATGCCGACCCAAATGCGAGACATGAGTTTATGTTTCGACAATGTATGGCAAAAAGCTTAATGGATGAGAAGGAAATTAAATGACTGACGTTTTAGGATGGAGAGGGCTCTTTGGAGTGTTAGGGCCATCGACTAATACCGTAGTTCAGCCAGAATTTGATGAAATGCGACCTGAGGGAGTGACGAATCATTACAGCAGAATATTAACCCCGGATGCAAATGCGGTAAGTAACGATACATTTATGAATGCTACACAAGTTATCGCAGGTAACGTGATCGATGCGGTCGACAGCGTAATGACATGCTCTCCTTCATATTTGGTTATGGGAATGTCGGCTATAACGTTTTATGGAGGGGTTTCTGGTGCAAGGGAGTTCGAGAGGAAAATAAAAGAACACTCGGATTTACCGATTAGCATCGGTTCGCACGCAACTAAGGCTGCGCTGGATGCGTACGGAGATATCGAAAATATTGCATTCTTGACCCCTTACTTTCCTGCGGCGAATGAGCAAGTTCGAAAATATTTTGAGGAGTCAGGTTTTACAATCGTCAAGGACGAGTGTTTGAAATGTCCAAAGTGGACTGCAATAGCTCAGGTACCACCAAAACGTTTGTGGGAAGCAATGAATCGACTAAATAGCGAAGATGTCGATGCTTTGGTTCAGGTGGGTACAAATCTCCCTATGGCACGGCTCGCTGCGGAATTCGAGATTGAATTTAAGAAACCAGTGGTCGCGATTAATACGGCCACTTACTGGCATGCACTACGTGCTAACGGAATTTCAGACAAGATCGATGGTTTTGGGAGTTTGTTTAGTCGTTTTTAGCCGCGTATGTCTGTGGGATTGACGTCTGAGTTCAGTGAAAGCAATTTTAAATTATTTTATGTTTACGAAGATTCTCAATCTCGGCGGGTGTCAAGGAAACTAGATCTGTCAGTATTTCTTCAGTATGGGCTCCAAGCTTAGGGCCGAGGTGATTAATCGTTCCAGGCGTTTCTGAAAGAGTAGGGACTACTGAGGGAGTGGTTATGTTACTTCCCGATGAAGCGTCATGCATTTTTACAAGGTTTCCTCTAGCAGCATATTGAGGATCTTCGGATATGTCGCGTACGTTGTGGATCGGTCCGGCGGGTACCTGTTCATTCTCACACTTATCAAGAACTTCTTTTTGTGTGAGACCGGTGGTCCATTCGCGAACAAGTTCATTGACTTCGTTACGGCACTTGAGCCGTTCTTCTACCCGGCCAAAGTTTTTCTCCTCGGCGAGCTCAGAGCGACCCATCGCAATCGCGAGCCGTCGAAACATTTTGTCGCTGGTACATGCGATAGCTACCCATTTATCGTCTAAAGTCGGGTAATGGCTGTGAGGGACTACATTGACCGTGTCGGCGCCCATGCGCTCTCGCACCGTGCCGTTAAATGCAAAGGCGGAGGACATTTCGTCTAGAAAACGAAAAATTGGTTCATAAAGGGCGATATCCACGTATTGGCCGCAACCGCTTCTGTCACGTTCTCTTAATGCCATTAGAACGCCCACAGCTCCGTAGGTTCCAGAAGCGTAGTCTGCAAGACTTGTGGAGCCCGGCATAAGAGGTCCTGTCTCAGGTGTCCCTGCTAGGTAGGATAGCCCGCTAAACGCGTGAGCAATTCGTGCAAAACCCGGTTCTTCAGCGCGCGGTCCCGTTTGTCCGAAGCCTGTGATTCTCAGCATGACCAGTCCTGGATTCACAGCTTTTAGTTGCTCCCACCCTAGGCCCCAGCGTTCCAGCGTGCCCGTTCGGAAATTTTCCAAAAGAACGTCAGATTTTCCGACCAATTTTTTTAAAAGCTCTGCTCCCTCAGGAGTGCGTAAATCAAGGGTTACGGATTTTTTGTTTCGAGCCTCTGTGAGCCAAACGAGGCTGTCGCCGGATTCAGTTTTAGTCCCGAACTGTCGTAGCGGATCTCCTGCTTGGGGCTGTTCGACTTTTATGACTTCGGCTCCAAATTCACCGAGAATTGTTCCGCAAAATCCTGCCGATATAAAAGTAGATAAGTCTAATACTCTGATGCCGTCGAGTGCAGGTGAGCGCGTCATTAGTTGATCAAATTATTGTGCAACAAAGCCCCCGTCGACGGGCATAGCTACACCAGTTACAAAAGACGAATCTTCGGAAAGAAGCCAGGCTACGCTCTCGCCAATCTCGTTTGCACTGCCGAATCGCCCGATTGGTTGCTGGCCCAGCACTGTTTCTTTTGGAGCTTTCACGTAGTCAAGCAATCGATCGAGCATTGGTGTGTCGATCATTCCTGGACAAACGGCGTTGACGCGTATGCCTCTCTTTGACCACTCAACGGCCGCAACTTTGGTTAAACCCACTACGGCATGTTTGCTCGCTACGTATCCCGCGCATCCGCGTACACCCACAAGGCCTGCTGCAGAGGCGGTGTTCACAATAGAACCTCCTCCACTCTGTAGCATTGCAGGAATTTGGTATTTCATACACAGCCAAACACCCTTCACGTTAACGGCGAGTGTTTTGTCAAACGCTTTCTCGCTCCAGCGGGAAAGCCCCGTGAGATCGCCTTCGATGCCGGCGTTATTGAAGGCTCCGTGGACGCCTCCTAACTCTGAAACTGTTTCAGCGACAAGAGTTTCAACCATCTCTCGGTTGGAGACATCAGTAACTCTCACTTCGGCAGCTCCGCCGGCTTGAAGTACTAATCTCTTGGTCTCTTCAACACCTTCCGAGTCAATATCACTAAGCATGAGAGACGCACCCTCTCGGCTACACACCAAGGCTGTGGCTCGTCCTAGCCCGCTGCCTGCACCAGTAATGAGAATAGATTTGTTTTCTAAGTTTTTTCCCATTGGTTTCTCCTAGGCGACCCAGCCACCATCAACTGGAAGAGCAATACCTGTTACGAGTGAAGCCTTATCCGAAAGTAACCACGCGACAGCATCTCCAATTTCTTGTGGTTTTCCGAGCCTCCCGATAGGAGTTTTTTCGACAAAGAAAGAACTTTCGGCTCCCGAGTCGTCTAGTAAACGATCGATCATGGGTGTTTCGATAGTGCCTGGGCAGACTGTGTTGACACGTACTCCTTTTGAGGAGAATTCGAGCGCCGCAGTTTTGCTGAGACCGACGACACCATGTTTACTCGCGGTATATCCGCCTCCTCCTTTTAGGCCAACAAGTCCGGCTATAGATGCCGTGTTAACGATGGAGCCGCCTCCACCCTGAGACAACATCTGATCGACCTCGTACTTCATGCATAACCAAACACCTTTGAGATTGATCCCCATCGTCAAATCGAAGACGTCCTCATCCCAATCGGTAATCCTACGAGTGGATTGACCTTCGATTCCTGCGTTATTGAATGCTCCGTCAATTTTCCCCAGAGTATCCACAGCGTGAGAAATAAGGGTCTGGACGCTATCGGCATTAGCGACATCGACCTCTACGGGCTCCGCTTGTCCCCCAAGTTTTTGGACCAACTGCGAAGTCTCATTGCAGCCTTCAATATCTCTATCTGCGAGCACCAGTGAGGCTCCTGCCTCAGCACATCGAAGGGCCGTAGCTCTGCCAATACCGCTCGCTGCACCCGTGATTATGATTCCATGATTTTCAAGAAAGTCCGACATTTTAAACCGCCGTGTAGCCTCCGTCTACTGGCATTGCGATGCCCGTGACGAAGGAAGATTCATTTGACAGTAACCATGCTACTGCATCTCCGATTTCTTTGGGTTCCCCCAGTCTTCCAATTGGTTCTTGGTCGATCATTACCTGCTTACTCAACCCAGTTTCGCTGAGCATTCGGGTTACCATGGGAGTTTCAATAATTCCTGGACAGACCGAGTTTACGCGCACTCCTTTTGAGGAGAACTCGAGTGAAGCAGTCTTCGTTAGGCCGACGACTCCATGCTTGCTTGCGACATAACTTCCTCCTCCACGAGCTCCTACGAGGCCTGCAACAGATGCAGTATTTACGATCGAACCGCCTCGCCCTTGTTCCAGCATTTGCTTTATCTCATGCTTAAGGCATAGCCAGACTCCTTTAAGATTTACAGCTATGGTGCGATCAAAATCTTCTTCCGATGCCTTCACCGTATGAGCCCACGAACTTTCAATCCCCGCGTTATTGAATGCGCCATCGAGGCATCCAAACTTTTCGACTACTTTGCCGATGAGCGATTCAACTTCTGAGCTGATCGATACGTCCGCTCTTATGAAAACCGCGTCAGCTCCTAGTTCCCGTAAAGCGGATACAGTTTCTTCTCCCGCTTCGACATTCACATCAGATATAGCGAGCTTTGCTCCATCCCTGGCGCAAGATTCCGCGGCGGCGCGGCCGATTCCGCTTGCGCCGCCAGTGATGAGAATTGCTTGTTCTGAAAGTCTTTTTGTCATCGCTTCTCCTTAGTCTGGAGAGGATTATTGCTCGGGAGTTGTAATACTGCCAAGGCTAAAAAATAACCTTCGAGGAGATCAATGGCGAAGTTTTTAATCACAAATGACGATGGATACGGAGCTCCTGGACTAGAAGAGTTGATTGGACTTTGCGAGAAACGCGGCTCAGTTTGCGTTATCGCTCCTGATCGGCCTCGCAGCGGAGTAGGGCATGCATTTACGACGAGGGAGACACTGGGCTTGATCGAGTATGGGCCGGGCCGCTTTTCTTTAACCGGTATGCCAGCTGATTGCGTGCGTGTTGGGCTCACTGAAATAGTGCCGGAAGCAGAGTGGGTGGTGGCTGGCATAAACGCGGGTGGAAACCTCGGAGCAGACGTTTATACCTCGGGGACTCTTGCGGCAGCAAGGGAGGGTGCCCTTTTGGGAAAGCCTTCTCTTGCAATCTCGCAATATATTGGTCCACACCGAGATTTAGTTTGGCCGGAAGTTGCGGCCCATGCGGACCGTTTGCTTGACCATGTATTGGGGCTTGGATGTGACGAATATCGGTATTGGAACGCAAACCTTCCTCCTTCAGATTACCAACAGCCGCCAATAGTGCGCTGTTCGGTTGATCCAAGTCCGATGGGTGTGCGTTATAAAAGAGAAGGCGGTTCGTTGATGTGGAATGGTAATTACCATGAGCGGCCACGGATAGAAAATTCGGATGTCGACAAATGTTTCAATGGTTCTATCGCTCTTACAAATTTATCTTTGTTGCAGGGACTCTACGATACAAATTAGAGTCAACAGGCCGCTTAGATTTTTAAAGCCTTAGCCATTTCGAGAATATGTCTTGCCTGAGTAAGGTGGGGCACATCGACCATTTGCCCTTTGAAAGAAAAGGCCTGTATGCCCTGTTCATGGTTGTCTTTCGCGCATTGAAGAAGTTCTTCCGCCTCAGAGATTTGCTCAGCTGTTGGCGTAAATGTCTCATTTACAATCTCGATTTGTGATGGATGGATCGTCATTTTTCCTGTAAAGCCGACATCGGCAGATTCTCTGCATTCGGCGCGTAGGCCTTCAGGATCCGAGTAATTTACGTAGACGGTGTCCAATGGTTGAACACCGGCCGCTGTAGCAGCCAAAAGAGTTACCACTCTGCTGTACCGGAAGACATCCAGGTAGATGTTGTTTTCGTCTCGGTTTCGACGGGCTCCAATTGCGGCGGAGAGGTCTTCTGCTCCCCAACTGAGCGCATCGACTCGAGGGCATTGCGGCAGCGACTGAATATTTAAAGTTCCCGTTGGTGTTTCGGTGCCAAGTACAAGTAATTTAACCGTTGGCGAGGAGTGCCCATGAATCTGTTCCGCACGAGTCATCCTCTCGTCCAGGGAGCGAAGTTCGGATGCAGTGTTCACTTTGGGTACCAAAAAGGCGTCTGGTGGGTGTTCCATCAACTCTTCGACATCGGCATTGCCCCAATCCGTATCTATCGGGTTGATACGAACTACCTTTTCCTTTCCGGCAAAGTCTACTGTGTCGAGCCATTCACAAATGATTTTGCGTGCAGAACCCTTGTTCTCTGGCGTGACCGCGTCTTCCAGGTCGAGAATTAGAGAATCTGCCTCGGTAGCCAAAGATTTCAACAACATCTTTTCATTGGCACCCGGAACAAAGTGGCTTGAACGACGAATTTGCATCTTATTCAGAGGGCTTTTTTAGAATTGCTCCATTTCTTACACATGTGCAAATGATCTCGTCTCGTTGATTAGTTCCACGATGCATAAATGTCACGATGCCCCAGTCAGGCCTGGAACGAGATTCTCTCTTAGCGGTAATCTCCGTTTGTACGCGGATCGTGTCCCCAATAAAAACGGGGCCCGGGAATCGCACTTCGTCGAATCCAAGATTTCCTACCGTGGTTCCTAATGTGGTGTCGTTCACGGTAATTCCAACAACGTAAGCTAGGGTAAACATACTGTTCACCAAGATTTGACCGAACTGTGATTTTCCTGCAAACTCCGCATCGATATGCAGTGGCTGCGGATTCATCGACATCATTGTGAAAAGCAGATTGTCGGTCTCGGTAACAGTTCTCGCGGGTTCGTGATGAAAGACCGCACCCACTTCCATTTCATCATAGTATTTTCCTGCCATTTAATTTTCCCTTCCTCGTTTTCGCAAAGCTAAGAGGTTAAAAACGTTCTTTACACCATACCGGGTTTGATCCCGTACGTGTTAGGGCAATTTTCAAATGGCTGATTCCTTTGATCCAGCCAGTAAAGAAACAGGCGCCTGCTCTCAAGCCGCGTTACTTTACACCAGTTATCTGGAGGGTCGAATTGATTTTGCGAAATGGGATTTTG
>DKAI01000039.1 GCA_002450755.1 Deltaproteobacteria bacterium UBA6930 | reverse complement strand
GATGGAACGCCCCAAAGTGTAACTCTCGCGGACTACCTACTTCCCACCGCTAATGATGTCCCCGACATCGAGATGCATCATCTCGAGACACTTTCGCCACAAATCCCAGGCGGCTACAAAGGAATGGCCGAAGGAGGATGTATTAATTCACCCGCCGCAATTGCCAATGCTGTGGCCGATGCACTTTCTCCCTTTGAGATTCTTGTAGACAGGATGCCCATCACGCCCGATTGGATTCGTGAGCAGGTTTGCAAGGCTCGAGGCAGCACTTAACACGACTTTTTATGAAACTCCGAGATTCGGTAAATCACATCGAAGCCGTCGCACGGGTTTATCACTCATGGATAACCGGCTTGGTCCTCTCACTAGTTTCCAGAAAAGGCTCCTCAGAGGCCAGAGATTTTGTTTTCACACTTTTCAGAAATCAACATGAAGAAAAGTTTTTGATAGGTCTCAACAAATTAGAAATAGACAATGAACCTGATGCAGTAGCATGTGCCAAGTACCATTACTTCTCAAACCAGCTCGGTGGCGTATCAGTTGAGTTTCTCGAGGAATCTCCACAGAAGGCCTGGATACGTTACCCACCACCGCGTTGGATCTGGTCAGGGACAGCTATCTGCGCAATTCCAAGTGAAGTCAATAGAGCAATGCTATATGGATGGCACGCTCAAAATGGCGTTACACTAAAAAATTCAAAGTTAGGTTTCGTATGCACGGGTACAACTGTTGATGGTTTCCCAGGCCTTGAGGGTTTCTATCGGGAATTCGAACAGCCATTAGAAAAAAATCAAAGACTTCAATTTCGCTTCGATCTTACGTGCCCGCAAATAGATCCCAAAAGTCTTCCCGCCCTAGATAGCGCAACCTGGCCTGATCAACGCAAGGCAAAAGCCTACAGAAATTATTCAATGGAGTTTGTAAGGAATGCTTTACCAATTCTTGTTGATCAGTTCGGACCCGAAGAGGCTCAAACTCTTGGAACTCTGAATGCCAAGCAGATCGGCATGCAGCACTATCACGATTTGTCTAACAATATGGGCATCACCGGTCGATCGCCGGAAGATTTTATAAAACTTCTTCACCTATTTTTTAAATCTAGTGGAGATTTTGTAGTGGGCTCAGAGAGACGATACATAGAAAGAACTAACCGCAAGCTATTTCCTGGGCTACCACATAAGGTTGTATCCGAGTGTGAAACGTCTTTACTTGAGGGGTTTCTGTCTTCTCACAACCGTTTCCTTAGCCTGAAAGCAGACACTGATGGCGACAACGATCGCTTTACTGTCGTGAATACGACCTGAATCTTTTGTTTATCTAATCAGGAAAAGTATTTTTCTCGTAGGCCGAGATTTTCTAATCGAGGTAGTACATCTTCCTGAATTATTTTAAAATCCTCCAGATAATTAGGAAGAGCGAAAGCCATTCCATCGATTCCAGCATCGGAGATTCGCTTCCAAACTGTGACGACTTCGTCGGGATCTCCGATTATAGGAAAGGTACCGTGACCACTCATAAGACGTTCAATAAATTCTGGGGCATGCAGAACTTCCGTAGGTGCCGACTTGATCTCTTCATAGGCCTTGAGCAAATAATGACCCGCGTCCCAGTCTCCCTTTTCGTGGATAAGATAGTGATAATAATCTTTAGTTTCGCTCGCAGTTTTTTTGCAAAAAACATGACCGCTCGCATAAATTTTTATTTTTCGGTTTCCCATCGATTTCCGAATCGAACGTACCTCTTCTTCTAACGTATCTATATCAGCAATAAACATGAATAAAGCATCAGAATATGTCAGTGCAAAATTTCTACCAGTTTCTGAGGAGCCGGCACTCACAAGGATTGGTCGGTCAGAGCCCAAAGGCTTCGGTCCTCCCCAAACATTACTTAAATTAAAATGGGAACCATTAAAATTAAATGGACCACCGTTAGTCCAAATTTGTCGAACGATAGTCAACCACTCCTTTAAATAAGCGTAGCGATCTTCGTGTCCTTGATAGTTGACTCCAAACATCGAAAACTCATCTTTGTTGTATCCCGCAACTAGGTTAAGACCAAGACGACCGGAACCAATATGGTCACAAGTTACTGCCTGCTTGGCAGCAAATATAGGATTAAGAAAATGAACATGGATTGTGGAAAATACGTGAATCTTTTGTGTCTTTGCAAGAAGACCCGCAGCCCATGTCAAAGATTCATAAAAATCGCCGTCTCCTTCGGCTTTGCCATTAATACCACGCCAACCTGCGAGCGGTAGTAAGAACTCTATCCCAGCTTCTTCTCCAACTTGGGCCAAGGCAACCTGATTTTCCCACCTCGCGTCCCACCGTTCGGGAGCCAAAGTATTCGTGAGTCCCCCATCTCGGTTGAAGGAAAAAAGCCCCAACTTAAAGCGATTATTTCCCGAAAACTCTCTATTCGTAACTCGTTCAAAATCAGTCAAAGATGGCCTCGGGAGCTGACCATACTCCACCTTTGCTCCTGAATCACATCCTCAAGAAAGGTCTGTCTTTACTTCTTTTCGTTAGGAAAGACGACCCAGTTTTTAGATGCTTAGCGAAAATACAATATGCCTCGTTAATCTACTTTGGTGGGCCCTCCTGGGTTCGAACCAGGGACCGTCCGGTTATGAGCCGGTTGCTCTAACCACTGAGCTAAGGGCCCGCCTGATCTGTAATACTAACCCATAGAACAACTCTTAAGAGTCCAAGCATGAGACAATTCTGGGATGAGGCTTACAGTATTTCGAATCTTTAGTACCACCGGCGCTCTTATTGGGCTCACAGCCCTACTAGCATTGATCTTGATAAACACCAAAGCTCCCACCGCTGGAGAAGCTAAGGACGTGTTTGGCCTGGAGTCCTTGATGAGGGTGCCCCTCCCACCCATGCCACCCTTAGTTCGATATGAAGCGCGCGATGGAATCAAACTTCCCTATCGAATTTATCCCTCTACTTCGCCTAATGTCCTTATTTTCGTTCACGGATCAACCTATCACGGGGGTGGCTACCATCTCCTTGGTCAGGCAATTAGCCGATCCAATGGCGCTACGGTTGTTCTTCCCAATCTTCGCGGACATTACCGATCTGGGGAAATATCTGGGGATGTGAACTACATTGGCCAACTGGAAGATGACATTTCTGACCTGATCAACGTTCTATCTGACCAAGGTTACCCAGGCCCATATTTTCTCGGAGGCCATTCTAGTGGTGGTGGTTTTGCGATCCGCTTTGGCTCCGGTCCTCATTCGCAGATGGTCCAAAATTATCTTCTCCTTGCTCCAGCGATTCCAGGGAGCCCCACGTTCCGACCCGCGATAAAGAGTCATGCGACAGCCCACAAAAAAAGACTTTTGGGATTGTTTACTTTTAATTTCTTTGGCATCCACGCTTTTGATCACCTGAAGGTCATAACTTTTAATAAGCCACTACACCTACAAGACCGAACGGAGACTCTCTCCTACTCGCATCGCCTTAATCTTTCTTATCATCCCCGATTTCCCCTCGGACGTGATCTGAACTCTTTGCCTCAGGGAAGTTTGATGCTTATCGGGGGGGACGATGAGGTGATTAATGCGGACGACCTGATCACGTTCTTCGAGGAACATGCGAGTCTAACCCGGGTCGAATCACTTCCCCATATTAACCATATCTGGGTTGCCAATTCTAACCTCGTGTTTTCAAAAATTCTCGAATGGTTTCGAGGGTTAAATTAAAGCAACTCTACAGAATCCCCAACTTCTACCGATCCCTTTTTAGATACTCGAGCATAGGCCCCGACATTTTGGCTCGAGTGGGACACAACAGTTCTCAAAACCTTTGGGTCTTTGGGCAAATCTCCCGTTTCTTGAATCGTCATGGAGCATCGAACTGTAGGTACCTCACATTTTAATTCTGCGGTTCCTATACGAATTGTCCCACCACACCAAGATTCTTCGACGTATCCCTCGTCGCTCGATTCAATTAAAAAATTGGGACGAAATCTTTGTGCTTCAAACCGGGTTGTCGGATTTTGTTTTTTAAGCTCTGCTAGCCAACTAGTGGTAACGAAATGAACAGGAAATGCGTCAAAATATGTTCCAAGAGGAGACGTGTAATCCATTAGTTGATCCAGGATGTCAGCAGGAATCATTTTTCGTAAATCAGGAAGTGGTTCGTCTGGAAGCCTACCGAACAATTCGCGAGAGCTCTCCGCATCGATCTTTTCCTCTCTCCGATAGTGGTCGAGATCCTTCGCCGGCTGGCGTGGATAAAGTCGAACAGGTTTTCCTACTACGTTCGATAATTTCTTATTTATGTCCTTGTCTTGGCTATCCGTAGTGCTGCCATCGGGCAACTCGAATCGGACGTCAGGAATTGTCCCCGATGTCGGCTCTGATAGGTATTCCGCCCGGCACTGCATTAGGACAGGAAATTTTTTGGCGCCCCTAACCTGGATATCATCTCTTAGAGCCCAGCCTCGATCGCCCGGTAGGCCTAATGGACCTACCTCGCAATGCTGTAAATCCTCGCCCATCATCGATTTTACTGGGTATCTCCAAATAGATTTGACACGTCCCACAGTATTCATCTGATTCCTCCTGATTCGGGTCTTAGATTACTAGATTTAGGGCGCGCCAGGCATCTTCATTTTCTGTCAGAGAAAGGGAAAACGGACGAGAGAAGCCAATTCAAGGGAATCTGTGCACTATACGAAAATGAAGACACACAAAAGGTGTTTGTAGAAGAGGCCGGTTTCAGCCATTCTATCGGTCCTAGTGCCAAAAGAACGTCCGATGAACGTCCAGCCGACGAAACCACAAACACGCCACACCGTGGCCGTGATTGGAGGAGCTACAGCCGGTGCAGAGATCGCTGGCAGGCTCGCCGCGCATAATACCGAGGTCGTAGTATTTGAGCGAAATCCACGCCCGTATGGAAAAATCGAAGATGGCCTCCCCCGCTGGCATTCAGCCCTTAGGGATAAAGAATGCGCAGCGATTGACGAAAAGCTTCGAAACGACAATGTCCACTATGTCCCCTGTAGCGCCCTAGGGGTTGAGCTTTCAATTGAAGAACTAGTCCACGGCTGGGGGTTTTCGGCAGTTGTACTAGCTGTGGGTGCCTGGAAAGACCGACCCCTACCAATACCCGGCGCCAGTGCCTATGTAAACAGGGGATTGGTCTATCAGAACCCTTTTATAATTTCTTTCAATCACTCCGACGACCCAACCTTTTCTGGAACCCATTTCGAAGCTTCAGATGGAGTCCTCGTTGTAGGAGGAGGATTGGCATCTATTGATGTAATGAAAGTGTTAATGCTGGAAACAACAAGAAAAGCCTTACTTACACGCGGAATAGAAGTTGCTCTCAATGAGATCGAGACAAAAGGAATTCCCAAAGTCTTGGGTGAAAAGGGTCTTCGGTGGAAAGACTTGGGACTGAAAGGCGCAACTTTATTCTTTAGGCGTGGACCCGAGGAAATGTCACTGGTAGGTATTCCTCCAAATGCTAGTTCAGAGGAAATTAAAAAAGTTCAAAAGTCTCGACTTAAAGTATTAAAAAAAGCTCAGGAAAAATATCTCTTTAATTTCGAGCCTTTTTCGGTGCCTGACGGTTTCTTGATAGATCAGGGGCGGGTCGCAGGGCTTCGCTTGCGAAGAACGCGCGTGGAAGGGGATTTACTCATACTCACTGGGGAGACTTTTGATTGCCAAGGAGCATATGTGGTGAGCTCCATAGGGAGTATTCCGGAACCGATCCCGGGTCTTCCCATGGCAGGAGAACTCTTCGCTTTTTCTAATCCACAATTCGGACGCTTTGCTGAACACCCAACAATTTTCGCTGCTGGTAACGCCGTAACTGGTCAGGGGAACATCGTG
>DKAI01000075.1 GCA_002450755.1 Deltaproteobacteria bacterium UBA6930 | reverse complement strand
AGAATCTCTTCCTAAAGATATGGCGGCACTTGGGATCTCTGCGACCGGAAAGAAAACAATTGCGCGCATGTTTTCAACTCATCCTCCCCTTGAAGAAAGAATCGAGAGGCTCAAAAGAGCACAGTATTAGCCAGTAGGCGCAGATCGGTATTTAGCGGAGCTGTTTTCTTCACTCGAAGATAGTAACTGTAGCTTGAGTGAAAAGTGTTGCTTGCTTGTAAAAGGAGAAAATGTAAGTGTCAAAGCCTGTTGAAAATTCGGACGAAAACCTGTCCGAAAAGAAAAATCGAGCTTATTGGCGAGCAAATATAAGAGTGATGACGACTCTTCTTAGTATTTGGGCGGTAGTGGCCTACGGCTTTGGGCTTATTTGGGTTGAAGAGCTTAATTCTTTTCAAATGGGAGGGTTCCCTTTTGGCTTTTGGGTAGGGCATCAAGGTGCGATGTATGTCTTCGTCGTTTTGGTCCTCGTCTACGCTTTTTGGATGGATCGGCTGGATAAAATTTACGGTGTAGATAAGTAATTCTGATGAAATCTTTGTGGGAAGGTGGAAACGGTGAGTGTTCAGGCCTGGACCTATAGCCTAGTAGGTATCACTTTTGGCATTTACATATTAATTGCTTTTTTTAGTCGGGCTAAGTCGACAAGCGGTTTCTATGTGGCGGGTCAAGGAGTGCCTGCTTTTGCAAATGGGATGGCTACTGGTGCCGATTGGATGAGTGCCGCCTCGTTCATTTCGCTTGCGGGGTTGATTTCGTTTATGGGTTGGACTGGCGCCATGTATCTTATGGGTTGGACCGGCGGCTTCGTATTGCTGGCTTTTTTACTAGCTCCATATTTAAGAAAATACGGAAAATTCACTACATCAGAATTTATCGGTGATCGTTATTATTCCCAAACGGCTCGCCTGGTGGCTGCCGTCTGCACGATTTTCATTTCGTTTACGTACGTAGCGGGACAGATGCGAGGGGTAGGGGTTGTCTTTTCGCGCTTTCTCGAAGTTCCAGTCGACGTTGGTGTCGTGATTGGAATGAGCCTAGTGTTTTTGTATGCAACCTTCGGTGGAATGCGTGGAATTACGTATACCCAGGTAGCTCAGTATGTAGTTCTGATTGTTGCTTATTTAATACCCGCCGCTGCAATTTCTTGGAAAATGACGGGCAGCCCTATTCCGCAGATTGGCTTTGGTGGGACGATTCAGGAAGGAGCAAACGCGGGACAATTCCTTCTCGAGACTCTCGATCACTTACATAGGGAGCTTGGGCTGCCAGCGTATACGGCAGCTTACGTTCCTGGCAAGCGGGGTATTGTCGACGTTTTTGCAATTACTCTGGCATTGATGGTTGGGACTGCAGGCCTGCCTCACGTTTTGATTCGGTTTTATACGGTAAGAACCGCGAGGGCTGCAAGATGGAGCGCAGTTTGGGCGCTGTTGTTCATCTCATTGCTATACACGACTGCTCCGGCCGTTGCTGGGTTTGCCCGAGTGAATTTAATTCAATCCCTCAATGGCGTGGCTTATGAAAATGCTCCGGACTGGTTTAAGTCGTGGGAGGTTACGGGTCTGGTCCAATTCGAAGATAAGAACTCAGATGGCCTTATAGACTATGAGGGCGAAGCTTCGAGTAATGAACTCAAGGTCGATCGCGACATTATGGTGCTTGCGAACCCCGAAATTGCGAACCTCCCAGCATGGGTAGTAGCTCTTGTGGCGGCAGGTGGACTTGCAGCAGCGTTATCTACCGCTGCTGGACTCTTGTTGGTGATTGCGTCTGCGGTATCGCATGATTTGGGTAAGAAAATGTTTGCACCTAAGATGTCGGAGAAACGTGAACTCCGTACTGCTCGGATTTCAGCAGGAGCAGCAGTGTTAGTAGCGGGTTTGCTTGGGATTTATCCTCCAGCCTATGTCGCAGAAGTAGTCGCTTTTGCTTTTGGGTTGGCAGCTTCAAGCTTTTTCCCTGTCCTGGTTTTGGGGATTTTTAGTAAAAGGGTGACTAAAGAAGGCGCCATTTCCGGAATGCTAGTGGGGATCCTTTTTACAACTGCGTATATCATTTACTTTCGTTTTCTTGAGCCCACCGCAGGTCCCGATGAATGGTTTTTGGGCATAAGTCCTCAAGGGATTGGAGCGGTTGGAATGGTCTTGAATTTTTCTATTGCAGGCCTAGTGAGCCTAGTAACACCTGCTCCTCCCCGGTCAGTTCAAGAGCTAGTCGAAGAAATAAGGCTACCACGAGAAGGCAGATAAAATTCTTATAACTTAGGTACTTATGGGTTACTTTTAATGAATTTATTTAAGAGTTTTATGCCTGTAGATTTCAGTCTTCAAGGATTTCTAGGGGCCCATGTCGAAATCGAGCGGAAGTACCTCTTGAAGAGCTTGCCCCCTAACGTTTTCGATTTAGGTGGACGTACTATTGAACAAGGGTGGCTGCCCGGAAAGATGGGAAGGAAAAGACTTAGGCGAACTGTTCGAGGCGACGTAGAATGTTTTACTCAGACGGTAAAGTGGGGGAAAGGTTTGCGGCGATTAGAGTTCGAGAAGGATCTTTCGAGAGAACGTTTTTTTCGTCTTTGGCCACTCACTGAAGGGTCCAGGGTTCGTAAGAGGCGGTATCCAATTTCTGACGGTCAATATACGTGGGAGCTAGACGAATTCCTTGATAGGGACTTGTATTTGGCGGAGATCGAATTCCCGTCGTTAGGTGCCAATATTGAGGTTCCAAAATGGTTGGAGCCCCACATAGTAAGGGAAGTGACGGATGAAGAGGGTTTCACGAACATGTCTCTCGCGTTCTGATCCATAAACAGGGGAGTATTCTGGTCGTCTGAGCTTTTATCGGAATGTGTCGAGGGGTTCTTGTCTACTTTCTGCTGCTGTCGGTATCCTATCCGTAAGGGCTTGTATGCTTAAAAAGTTGCGCAGTCACATCGTGAAATTGGGATTGGGTTCCTACTGTCTGCTTTGTCTGGACGTTGGTGGTGCCGGCGCAGACGAGTATTTTGAGCTCTCTCCTATGACCTATATTGAAAGTGAGGATGCGATTAATGGACTCGTTTTAACAGCAAAGTTTGCTCGCTATAACCCTGACGAGCAGACGGCGGTTTTGACTCAAGTTGACGCAAAAATACGCGATGATAAGGGAGTTCAGGGATTCGAACTCACGTCAGAAAAAGGTTTGGTGGATTTCGGGGAGTCAGTGTTCATAGCCCGCGGAAATGTACTCGGAAAAATGCCTGATGGTCGACTTCTCTCTACAGAAGTTATGCAATACGATCAGGAGGAGGCCGTCATTTCTTCTGATTTTCCCGTAGAAATATTGGAGGGGAAAATGTCCTATCGTGGACGTAAGGGATTCATTTATGACGTCCGCAAGGGCAGCTTCCGAATGCTAGGGGGCGCAAGCTTGGAGCAGATCAGGTGACAATAGGCAAATATTATTGGCGTCAAGTCGTTACTTTTACAATCTTTTGTCTAGCTTTAAGTGCTCCCGCTGAAGGCCAGGAAGAAGGCATTGTGGTCGGAGTAGTCCCATTTGTAGCGAGCTCAGGAGTAGGTAATACCGCTTCCGGAGTAGCAGAAAGACTAGTTCAACGGTTAACAACGTCTGGCTTAAAAGACGTCCGATTGCTCTCTAATTTTGAATCACTTGGGAAAAATGAGGTTGATACTAAGGAAGTGGAGCGGGCTGCTAAAGAGTCAGGCGTCGATTTGTTGGTTTTGGGGCGGGCTGCGAAGTTAGGTAATCGACTTAGCCTTGATGGGGAGGTACGGTCAGGAGTTACAGGGCAACGAATTGGAACACCCTTTTTCGTCGAGACTCCCGCGGAAGAAGATCTTGTCGGGTCCGTGGATGCCCTGGCAAGCCGAGTTATGGAGCAGATTCCTAATAGCCTAAATACGGTTGCTTCTAATGAGGGCAGTGAAGCGCCTTCTCTACTTTCGAAGGACAGCGATGATCCTGTTTCTATAAAATCTCGTGAACTGGAGGCGATAGAAGACGATAAAGGTCGTACGTTGGTCTTCAAGGGTAATGTACGTGTAATTCAAGGGGGCATGACCCTTACTAGTGAAAGTGCCGAAGCGTTTTATCCTCCGGGTAGTTCCCAACCGGAAAACATGAAAGCGAAGGGGCAGGTCGTGATTCGCTCGGAAGGCAGAGTAGCGAGGTGTGAGGAGGCCACTTTTAGGCAGCACGAAAATGTTATGATTTGCCGTGAGGACGCTCGAATTGACGAGGGCTGTGATCGAATCACGGCAGATGAAATACGCTTCAACACAAAGACAGAGAAATTTTCCGCACGTGGCAATGTTCAAGTCCAGATGAACCGTGAAGATTCAAGTTGCGGTGAAGCTTCGTGACTTCTACCGCTCTGGCGTCCTTGTCTACTCATGGCTTGGGCAAAAAATTTGGTGATCGCTTCGTGGTAGAGAATCTTGACATGAAGGTACTGCCAGGGGAGGTTGTGGGATTGCTTGGGCCAAACGGGGCCGGGAAGACAACCAGTTTTAACATGATTGTGGGGGGGCTTAAGCCAACCACGGGAGCCGTTAGACTGGACGGTCGGGATGTGACGAATCTTCCGATGTTTAAAAGAGCAAGGAGCGGCATAGTGTATCTGCCTCAAGAGGCTTCAGTTTTTCGAAAACTGAGTGTCTCTCAGAATATTCAAGCAATTTTGGAAACAGTCGAGCCTAATCAAAGAATACGTAAGCAGCGTTTGGAAGCTTTATTGGCCGAACTCGGTTTAGAAAATAAGGCAAGCCAATCTGCCGAGTCACTTTCTGGGGGAGAGCGGCGGAGGGTGGAGATAACCAGGGCTCTAGTCCTTGACCCAAAATACTTACTTTTAGACGAGCCGTTCACTGGAATTGACCCGATTGCAGTGATTGATATTCAAAAAATTGTTGACCAACTAAAGAATCGTGGGATAGGAATAGTAATAACCGAACACAAAGTACGAGAGGCTCTAGCGATTTGTGATCGAGCGTATGTCATTAAAGATGGAAGTATTTTGAGAGAGGGAAGCCCGGAACAAATTACCTCTGATCCAATTATAAGAGAAATTTACCTCGGTGAAAACTTTCGCCTTGAATAAAGACTGGTGATGGAACTCAAGCAATCACTGAAACAGACACAGAAGCTTGCGATGACACCTCGCATGCAGCAGGCTATCGAACTTCTCCAACTTTCTCGAATTGAAATAGCCGATTGGGTTAATCAGGAGCTTCAGGAAAATCCTGCATTGGAGGAGAGAGGCGAAACTTTGGAGGAGCCTTTATCAGAGCCCGCGAACTCGGTTACAACCTCCCAGGATGTTGCAACCGGTTCCAGAGAGCTGGTGTCAGGCGATGCATCAGGTGTAAGTTGGGAAGACTTTATTACAGCGGCTCCTCGAGACGCTTCTCATCGGTCGTGGAGCGGAGAGGAAAGATTAGCCTCTGAACAGGTAGAAAAAGGTTTTCAAGACCTTGGCGAGCACATTAATTGGCAGCTCCAGGTCGCGAACGTTCGTACGGAAGTGAAGAGGGCCGCGCAGTGGATAATAGGAAACTTAGATGAAAAAGGATGGCTATCGATTAGTCTCGATGAGCTAGCAGAGCGGTCAGGTTGTTCCGTTCAAGAACTGCAGGATGGTCTGACGGTAGTACAGAAATGTGACCCGGTGGGGGTTGGAGCTAGAGACCTTTGTGAATGCTTGAATTTACAGCTCGATTCGCGGAACGATTCAAATGCTTTAGTTAGGGCATTAGTAAACTCACATCTGGACGATCTTAAGAGAAAAGACTTTAGGAAGATCGCCAAGGACGAGAAGGTTTCCTTGGTGGAAGTAGAAGAAGCTTATCAAGTCCTTTCGCTCCTCGAGCCGTGTCCTGGCCGTCCCTTTGGAGCGGATGATTCGGTCTACATCACTCCGGAAATATTGATACTCAAAGTGGATGACGAGTATGAGATTCTTCTTAACGAAGAAGGTATACCGGGGCTTCGGGTAAATAGAGAGTTTTCTAGACTTCTAAGGAGTGGGAAGCAGGACTTATCGAAAGAAACTAAGAAATATCTTCAAGAAAAAGTTTCTGCCGCATCGTGGCTGATTAGTTCGCTCAATCAACGGCAAGAGACGATCCGAAAGGTGATGTGGAGCATAATTAGCTATCAAAGGAAGTTTTTCGATGAAGGTATTGGTGGTTTGCGACCGCTCAAGCTTCAAGATGTTGCGATGGACATTGGAATGGCAGAATCGACCGTGAGCCGAGCTACCGCGGGTAAATATGTCGATACACCTCACGGAGTATTTTCTCTGAAATATTTCTTCATTTCGGGGGTAAGCGACCGCGAGGGCAATGAGGTTTCCAGTGAGAATGTTAAAGAGCGAATTAAGAAGATAATTGGAGAAGAGGATTCGGCTCGTCCGTTATCCGACCAGAGAATAGTGGAGGAATTGGAGGGACTTGACATCAAGATTGCCCGTAGGACGGTGACAAAGTATCGCGAATCGATGAATATCTTATCGTCTACCCAAAGAAGGGGAATTAGGTGAGCAGAAGAGTTTTTCTGGAGCTCACAATATCGAGGGTTCAATTATGAAACTAATGGATATTCTCGTACGGGATGCTGTCGTACTGGACCTCGTTTCAAATGACAAACGTGGGGTTTTAGACGAACTGTCCTCTGCTTTAGCTGAGGCGGAGCCCTCCATAGATCCCGAGGAACTAGGGAAAATTCTACGAGAACGAGAGACCTTGCAGAGTACAGGTATTGGAGATGGGGTAGCGATCCC
>DKAI01000130.1:4074-4517 GCA_002450755.1 Deltaproteobacteria bacterium UBA6930 | reverse complement strand
TGAGCCTTTGCAGAAAGTCGAGCTCTCAGGGCCTACTCGCTGGAGAATCCAAGAAGAAAAAAACATTGCAAGCAACCAGAGATAGACTCAACACCAGGTCCAAGCCAAAGCGGATAAAATTAAAACGGGGTTTTCCTCCGCTCTAACGAAGTCTCGACAATCGACGCCGCATCCAAGCGAGAAGCAAGCTCCTCAATCCGGTAGCGCTGGGGTGCCCTAGACAATATTTTCCGCTCGATGCTCTGAACTGCATTTCTCACAGCCGGATGATCCCTTTGGAAGAAAGCTCCGATTTTGCTCACTGGCTCATCAGTAAGTCGAAAAGAAAAAAACATTGCAAGCTGACGAGGGTATAGAATCTCTCTTTTCCGTGATTTTTTGCGGAGCTCTTCAAGAGAGACTTTGAATAAATTGCAGACCTCGCTCGTCACGGACTCAATCGA
>DKAI01000130.1:0-3706 GCA_002450755.1 Deltaproteobacteria bacterium UBA6930 | reverse complement strand
ACTAACGTTAAGTCGATTTTTCTTTTGAGAAGGGACGACGTCACAACAACCTGCGCAAGGACCCCTTCCAGGTCACGAACGCTTCCCTGAACCGTATCTACCATCCGATCAAGACAGTTCTGAGGCAAATTAATGCCACCGTGACTGGCCATCTTTTTTAGGATTTCCCTTCGCAGCTCCTTTTCTGGAGAACTAATTTCCGCCACGAGGCCAGCCGAGACTTGTGATTTTAAACGTGAATCCAATTTTTCGATTTCGCGAGGCTGGCGATTAGATGTACATACGACCGGAACTCCCTGAACTCGAAGATGCTCAAAGGTGTGAAACAATTCGAGTTGGGTCCATTTTTTCCCAGCAAGAAACTGAAGATCCTCAAGTACCAAAAGATTACAATCTTGCCGAAAGCGCCTTTTGAATTCGACCGTCGACTTATTCCTTAAAGAATTAGTAAACTCGTTGGTAAAGCTTTCCGCAGACATGTACAAAACATTTTTTCTGCCATGAACCCGGGCCTCCTGGACAAGCGCGCGAGCAAGGTGGGTCTTCCCAAGACCAGTGTCGCCAACCAAGCAAAGAGAAAGCAAACCCTCCTGCTCACCTCGAGCCACCGCAAAGGATGCCTCTCTCGCTAAAGCATTACTCTCACCAACACAAAACGAGTCGAACGTAGTTTGAATGGGGCTGATACCCAACGGTCGCGAACTTTTCAACTGAGTCGACGGCAATACTCCACTAGGTGACTTTACCTTTGAAACGGTAAGATCATTACGCGGGGAGTGGAAAGCCGGGCTCTGTTTTCGGTAACTTGTTCGCTCGGGTTTTCTTACATCCTCGACAGATTGTGGGGTGCCCTTCTCCAACTTAGAGTCCGACCCATCAGAAACCAAAATAGAAATTTTTACTGGTCGATTTAACTGTTGCAAAAGAGCGTCTGTAATCAACGTTTTGTATTTAGCTTCAACTCGGTCCCTACACAGGCGCCCAGGAGCGAATAGAATCAGCCTTTTTTGGTCTTTATCCGACCAGTAAGCAGAAAGCGGACGGATCCACGCGTCAAACGCATGTTTCGGAACTTGCTCCTCGAGCCGACCAAGCAGGTCGCGCCATAATCCGCCGGTGGGGGTCATTCCGGGGGAATACTCCTTAACGCACACGTGATTTTGTGTGCAGTATTGATTCTGCGGTGTTTCCACAGCCAAGCCAGACTAAAAAGCTTTTTGCGAAAAACCAGTTTAATTTACGTAAAATCCTCATTTTGACGAATTTTCGACCTATCACTGAAGATTCTAGAATAGGTATCCATCATCGTGTCTGATTGAAACACGACGAGAGTCATTCGGCAAAGACGATATGAACCGTCGTAAACACTTTGCTACACGAAACCGTTTCACCATGAGAGCGACGGAAACGCCAAACTTCGAAATGAAATGGTGCTTAGAAATCAAGTGCTTCGGTTACAAACTACGACATTTTCAGTAGCTTACGTAAGCTCCATTCACGACTTGGGTTTAAATTTAAAAACTCTGTATTTCTAACTTTTACTCTTAAATACTTAAAAATACGTATGATTGAGATAACTTTTTTTAATGCAATCTACCACCAGTTTCCCCACTTCGAACACTCGCTTGATAAAAACGAAGATGTACTAAAAGCCTGGTCGCACGATCGAGTACGTTTTCCGCTTCTAAAAGTCCTTGCTTCTCTGGTGTAGGCAGAGTGATCGCTTGGCAAACATTATTGACGAAAGAAGAATCGTCTTTCTCCTCTAATAGCCCCGTATCCAAACGCGGTTTCTCTGATGAACTCGGACCGATAAGAGTTTCAAGAAGATGCATGATCTCAGCACGTTGATGTGAAAGCTCAATACCTTCCGAAGAACCAATTATCGGTTCAGCTAAACAAGATACGTGGGCAGTTCGATACAGTTGTTTACCGGATTGCTGAACCTCGTCTAAGATTCGAAATCTTTGGTCCGCATCAACTACCAGATTAAATCGGCCATCGGGCAAACGCTGATGATGGGACACTCGACCTAGGCAACCTATTGAATAAACCGCCGGATCGATTTCTGTCCCTCGGAGATTTCCGTCGGAAAGGGCAACCATCCCAAGGAGGCCCCTTCCGGACAATACGTCCTCGATCATCTGTCGATAACGAAGCTCAAATATGTGTAGAGGTGCCCGTCCGTGCGGAAAAAGGACTACAACAGGAAGGGGGAAAATCGGAACTGTTAATTCTTGCGTCACAACAAGAATCTACCAGCATAGCTGGCCTCCGGGTACTAAAGACTTATCGCTATGCTAAAAGCGTGACTAGTAATGAACGAAAGAAGCTAATAGCAAAACTCCGTTTGGATGCCGAATTGATCGCGCCAAAGTTTCGTTTGCGATATGCCGCTATTCAGGCAGAAAACAAGAACGTTAGAAACCGGTACGGTGTTTGTTTTTCGGATGGAGTAATTAGGATTAGGCTGAGCCATGTGTTAACTGCCAAGCCACTAAAGTATTCGAGTCTTGTAAACACTCTGTGCCACGAACTCGCGCATCTTCGTCACTTCAATCACGGCCCCAGTTTTCAGCAGCTCTACCACGAAATTCTCGAATATGCGCGAGATCAAGGAATTTATCGCCCCGAAGAATTCCGGAAGGATCAACCGAAGAACCCTGAGAATTCTAAAGCAATTGGACCGAAACAACTTAGGCTTTTATAAGGCCCTCTCGGGACTTGTTGGAGCGTGTCTCTAGCTCTGGCTTTTTATTAGAGTTTTACGAGTTCGCGATAGTAGCGGTCTGTTGGGCCGTATCATATTCTTCGAGAGAGTTTGGTCCTTCAACGACAGCCACCTCGATCTCATCGACCGCAATCGCCTTATCTATTACTTCCCTCAACAGGCCGTCTACCGCTAGTTCATCGTATTCGGCTAGGCCATCTTCTAGAGCGCTTCCCGAGACCGTAAATGACAGGGTGGCTCTGATCCTTACGTCCATCTTGGTCCCTCCTTTTAGTGGCGCGCTCGTCCAAAGTTTTGAATCTCAGTCCACCCACAAGTCCTATTAGACGCGCAATCGGGCAAACAGTTCCGGGCTACCCAAGGTTTTTCGGGCCCTTGTTCTAAGTCCTTGAATCAATAGGACTTTCCAGACGGTTTGAGGATACACAACGGCTCGCTCTTGGGCTATGGGTTTTGTTGAAATACGCACGAACTAAAGGGACTTACTGGCGAAAAGTTGGAGACAAATCGAAAACAGTGATGAAACCATTGCTCTCGGCCAGGAAAGGTTCCCACGCATAATCGCTTTATGCGTGGGGTGGGGCCTTCAGCTCTATACTAACCGCAGGCCAGTTTCTATCCCTACTGGCTAGCACCCAGCTTTTCTCCCTGGATGCGTTGTGCTTCATCGGGGTCTGAAAGGTCACTGTGGCAGGCGGCCACATTCCCGCCCTCGACTCCTAAGGCCTGGCGCGTCTTGGAAGCCAATCGATGAATTTCTGATGGCTCAAGTACCCCCCTCTTTTCCAAAATCTCCCGTTGGTCAGCGCTTAAAGCGGAAGAAACCTTCGGGGCATCCCATGCATACTCGTCATCCTTACCACTCACAAACTGAGAGATTTCCTTGCTTATCCGCACCGAGCACCAGTCATGGCCACACATCGCACAAAAATCAGTATCTACGTCCAGATCCTCATCATGGAACGCCCGTGCTGT
>DKAI01000083.1 GCA_002450755.1 Deltaproteobacteria bacterium UBA6930 | reverse complement strand
CCCATCGCTTTCGCAGCCGAATACGGGTAAAAGCAAGCTTGCATTCGCGAAGTAGAAGTTTGTGTAACTAGCTGGGCATCGCACTCCGTCACTAAAAACAGGAGTAGGCATCGGTAACTTAATGACTTCAAGTCGGTTTTCATTCGCGTCTCGTGCCCGGAAAAGGCGTTCTCGGTTCTGCTTAAGAACTGGATAGTTAAGATCCGTTGCATCCAGCTCGGTCGGCACAACGACCTTGCAGGGTGCAACAAAGCGGGCGAGATCGTCTACATGTCCTCCCGTATCGTCACCTGCGAGCTCGCCGTCAAGCCAAATGACTTTCCTGGCTCCAAGCCATTCGAACAAACGTCTCTCCATGAGGGTGCGGTTCCTACCTTTTTCCTTCCTGTTTCTAAGGAGACAGCTCTCAGTTGTCAAAACCGTCCCCTGGCCATCACCATCAATTGATCCTCCCTCCAAAACGAAATCCGCTTCCCGAGGTAATCGGTTAGTGCCAAGAGAAAGCTCCTTGCCCAAAGCATCATCAAAGTCCCAGGGGGGATACTTCCCGCCCCACGAGTCGAACCTGAAAATTAGCGGAACAGCGGATCCTGACGGCTCCTGCACAAATACGGGGCCTGTGTCGCGAACCCAAGAGTCATCTGTTTTAATTGANNTCGTCACCTGCGAGCTCGCCGTCAAGCCAAATGACTTTCCTGGCTCCAAGCCATTCGAACAAACGTCTCTCCATGAGTGTGCGGTTCCTACCTTTTTCCTTCCTGTTTCTTAGGAGACAGCTCTCAGTTGTCAAAACCGTCCCCTGGCCATCACCATCAATTGAACCTCCCTCCAAAACGAAATCCGCTTCCCGAGGTAATCGGTTAATGCCAAGAGACAGCTCCTTACCCAAAGCATCATCTAAGTCCCAGGGGGGATACTTCCCGCCCCACGAGTCGAACTTGAAAATTATCGGAACAGCGGATCCTGACGGCTCCTGCACAAATACGGGGCCTGTGTCGCGAACCCAAGAGTCATCTGTTTTAATTGAAAAATATTTGATTGAGTTTTCTTTTACCCTGAAAGATTCGAGCATTCTACCCACGGCTTCGGCATGCCAGTCGTCGCGTACGACGAGACAAACCTGCTCAACCTGACTAAGTGCCTCAACCATTTGCCCGAAAGATTCCTGGACTTCTCCGAAAGTCGTTGGCCAGGTCTCTCTATTGTGGGGCCATATTAACCACGTAGCTCGATGAGGTTCCCATTCGGCAGGCCAACGCCATCTTGAAGGCTTTATCGGGTCCAATTTTTCGCTTTCTGCATGTAGCCTCAGTCCCGAAAACGACGATAAAGTTCGTGATAAGAATCGATGCGACGATCGCGAAGGAAGGGCCATTCTCGTCTCACCTCTTCAACCTGGCGCAAGTCACAGTCAACAATTAGTACCGCCTCTTCTTTGTCTGAAGCTTGCGCTACAACCGTTCCGGTCGGATCCGCAACAAAAGAACTTCCCCAAAAACGAATACTGCCTTCCTTGCCTACCCTGTTAACAGCGATAACGAACACTCCATTTGCAATCGCATGAGAACGTTGGATCGTCAGCCACGCATCTATCTCCCGTTCTGCGACCTCCTTTTCCTCGTTTTCATGCCACCCAATCGCGGTGGGAAAAACAAGTACCTCTGCACCACCCAAGGCACTCAGCCTCGCAGCCTCTGGGAACCACTGATCCCAGCATATTAAAGTTCCCACGTTTGCATCTTTCAGTTCTGCAGTCGGATACCCCAGATCGCCCGGGGAAAAGTAGTACTTCTCGTAATAATGTGGATCATCCGGAATATGCATCTTACGATAGTGTGAAACTAGCTCTCCTCGCCGGTCCAAAATCACCGCACTATTGTGGTACAGACCTGCTGACCTTCTCTCGAAGATGGGCACCACCAAATCAACACCCAGTAAACATGCCAGCTCTGAGAATTCGGAAGTTATAGGACCGGGAATCTCCTCCGCTGCCTCGAAGTTACGAGAATCCTCCGTTTGGCAAAAATAACGCGAACTAAAAAGCTCCTGTAGGCAAATTAGTTGCGCCCCGGAATCAGCGGCAGTAATAACTGCCTCCTTAGCATCGCGTAGATTTTCCTTCGGGCTTTCCCCGCACTTTTGCTGGACAAGACCTACTCGGAGGACTTTAGGCATACCTCCTAGTACTCGAGTCTTCCTTTACGCGCAACTCTGTCCCAACTAGTACTATTATAAAGCCGTGACTGGAGACTTTGAGCGTTCAGAATGGATTCTTGACGGTTTTAACGTATTAAAGGTCGGAGGGCTTTGTAGTACCCGGACCACCTGGTGGGACCAAACCTCGAGGCAACTCCTTCTCGATAAGGTCGGCAGATTCTACGACAAGGAGGTAGCTCTTACGATCGTGTTTGATGGGCCGCGAGCCCCTCGTAAAAACTGCACTGAGATAGGGGACCCCTTTCGAGTCGTGTTCTCCCCTTCTGCCGATGACTGGATATTATCTCAAATCAGGCGTAGGGGAAAAGAACAACCGATTACGGTTGTAACCGGGGATCGTCGTTTGGCAAACAAAGTGCGCTCCAAGGGCTCCAAGATATGCGCACCAAGGACCTTCCTAAATCTATGCACCGGGGAACTCCTTTCTCCACCATCGCCGGCAATATGATTTCAGTCGTAAACCTCTCGGTTCGCGCAGTTAGGGAGCTTTTTTCCTAATAACCCCGCCACTGCGTTAGCTACAGCCATTTCGCCCATGCGGACGCGAGTACGTTGACTTGCACTGCCGATATGCGGCGCAACTACAACGTTCTCCAAATTGAGCAAAGGAGATTTCGCCGAAAGGGGCTCGACTTCAAACACATCTAAGCCTGCCCCACCCAATTCGCCACTGGTTAGTCGTTCGCAGAGAGCCCTTTCGTCCACTATCCCCCCACGCGAAGTATTAATTAAAAAAGCTCCGTCTTTGATGTTCATAACTCGATCTCGGTCCAAGAGGTTCCGAGTCGAATCATTAAGTGAAACATGGATCGATACGAAATCGGAGCGAGCGAGCAAAATCTCCAGTGGCACCCAGACCACGCCTTCGATTTCGCGTCGAGTGCGGGACCAAGCCATCACCTCCATTCCGAAAGCCAATGCTAGCTTCGTCACCGTCTGTCCAATTCGACCCATACCAATTATTCCTAGAACTGAACCGTGAAGGTCAACGCCCAGAAGTAACTCCGGATCCCACCGTTTCCACCGACCCTCCCTAACAAACCGATCAGATTCCACGACCCGACGAGAAGCAGCCAGCATGAGAGCAAAAGTCAGTTCTGCAGTAGTTTGGGTCAAAACATTGGGGGTGTTCCCCACCGGTATCCCGAATTCGGTACATGCTGCTACATCCACATGATCTAAACCAACTGACATGCTGGAAACAACAGAAAGAGAGCGGGTCTCCTCAAGAAGCGCACGATCAACGCGATTTGTGAGCATACACAGGAGACCATCCGCGGTTTTGAGAGTCTCGGCCAACTCCCGATAGGTTATCGGCTCTGGTCCCTTCCAAAGGTCGATTGAGACATCCTCCGGAACACTGGAAAGAGATTCTCCCGGAAAACTTTCTGTTACGTATAGTCTCTTTGGCATACGACTTGTACTCCTACCCCAAAAGGTCTAAATCGACAAAACTATTGCCGTCACTTTTCCAAATCTCATACCACTACGCTTGACGCGCACCCTTCGCCAAAATACTGTGAAGCGACCCGAGGACACATATGGCCGACGTGCTTAACAAAAAATCCCGAACTCTGCAGTTCGCCCGCTTCGTCGTTAGAAACCGAACACAGATCGCTGCAGGTTTGATAGCAGCAACGACCTTCTTCTTGTATCCAATCGTCAACGCGACAAGCAGTTTATTTGGCGCATCCTTGCCAGGACCAACTGTTCGGGTAGACGCAAGCGCGCGCGCGCTTTGGCCTGATCACCCATTTATACATGCTCAGGATGAATTTTCTGGCTACTTTGGCGGTTCCTCTCTAGTAGCCATCGCTGTAGTGGCGAACGAAGGCACCATCTTTACTCCTCATATCCTGGGAAAAATCCGTAAAATCACTGACCGACTTGATGGAGAAGGGTTCAATAGCCACCAAGAAGAAAGAGAGGCTCTACGCGAAAAATTCGATGCAGCCGGCATGTCTTCTTTGAAAATCCAAGAAGAGCTCAATCGCACCTTTCCTCCTTATCCCGTTAATCACGATCGAATATCCTCGTTATCGGCAAGGAGTACTCGCGTCGTAACCATCGAGGCGGACGGAGCGATCACATCTGAAGTGCTCATGAAAAAAGTCCCTCGCACCCAGGCGGAAGCAGACCTAGTTCGGGAAAAGGTTCTACAAAACCCTCCATTAATTTACGGCCGACTGGTGTCTCTTGACGAAAAAGGGGCGTTCATCTCGGCAGACTTCGTCTCTGACCGGTTATCGAGTCGAGAGGTATATGAAACTGTCTTTGATCATGTGCAAAAAATAAAGGCCGAAGAAGAAGATGACAAAGTATCTATCTACGTTTCTGGCGAACCTATTCACAGCGGTTGGATCATAGAGCACGCCTTTCAGATTGGTCTCTTTGTGATACTAACGGTGATAGTCACCTTCATCCTTCTTCTGGTGTACTTCAGACGCCTTCACGGTGTCCTTATCCCATTTATTGCCGCTGTTGCCACAACGATATGGGGTTTAGGATTCACCGGCTGGGCTGGTATCACCTTTGACCCCCTGGTGTTGGTCATTCCAATGATTATTACAGCACGGGCGGTATCTCATACTGTTCAAATGGCCGAGCGATTTTTTGAAGACTACGAACGGCTTGCTCCTGAATTTGGCGACGACACCGAAGGGGCAAAGCAAGAAGCGGCGACTCAAGCGATGGCCGAACTAATCATTCCGGGCACCTTAGGTATCGTCACCGATTTTCTCGGCCTCCTTGTCATATTGATTACCACTATCCCTCAAATGCGGGATCTAGCGACCTTTGGCGCTTTTTGGGTATTCTCCATCCTTTTCACTGTTGAGATCTTACATCCCGTAATGATCTGTTATTTGCCGCCGCCTCACGAATCGAAGCACTATGTTCCGTCTTTCATGGTGCGATTGCTCGGAGCACTCGGCGGCTTCGTCACACACCGCATTGGAAAGTGGGTGGTCGCAGGCGGAGCCATTGCAGTACTGGGTTCCTCCGCAATAGTAGTTTTTCAAAAGTCGACTATTGGCGAGGCCAACCCAGGCTCGTTTCTTCTTTGGCCTGAGCACGAATTTAACGAAGCCACTGCTCAAATAGCCGAACGTTTTGGAGGAGTTGATTCATTCGTAGTTTATGCTGACGGGGACCGCAGTAACGCTAATGCCGATCCTGAGCCGATCAAACGTCTGGAAGAATTTGAGCGCTGGATGCGAGAATATTCGAACGTTGGAGCCACAGTCTCGATTGTTCCTATTATTAGGGGTTACTGGCAGCAAAACCATTACGGTGATCCAAAATGGCAATTCGTTCCCGACGACTCGGGTACAGTCAGAAATATACTCTTCCAACTGAAGACAAACGGCCCCCCAGGATTTCTAAGACCTTTTGCAACGGATGATGGTCGAGAAGC